>JBBQPW010000055.1:0-11317 GCA_038216845.1 Gaiellales bacterium
GTCGAAGGGCCGTGTCGGAATCGGGCGAGAGACGAGCTGCACCATGTCGATCGCACGCCGGGCAAGCGGCGCGATGGCGGAATGCAGCGCCCCCGGCTTGTGATGCGTCTCGAAGGTCAGAGCGGTGCGCCACTCGCCGTGCCGTCGGTCGAGCCGCGTGTACGGCGCCAGAGCAGCGAAGCGGGTGTAGGCGACATGGTCGCCGATGTCGTCCTCGAGCACGGCAAGCGAGTGGAGCCGAGCGGCACGCGTGCTTGCTATCGCTGCGACGCCGGGGTCAGCGAGCTCGGCGACACTTGCTGCCGCGGAATCGGTCATCGGCGCCACCGTCGCAGTCGCGGCCGGAAGGCGCGCCAGAAGCCCTCGGCACTGGTCGAGTGCCATCGGATGCGACCGGATCTCGCGAATGTCGTCGAGCTGCGCCCCTGCGATGCCGACCAGACAGTGCCGAATCGGCAAGATCGCCTCGGCGACGATGGAGAGCGGCGAGTCGTACAGCAGGTCGTGTGTTTCGTTGACCGGTCCGGCAAGTGAGCTCTCGATCGGCAGCACGCCGAACGTGCAGTCGCGACTGACGACCGCGGCGACTACCTCGCTGAAGTTGGGATACGAGACCAGGCGTGCCGCAGGGAAGAGCCGGTCGCAGGCGGCAGCGCTATGGGCACCCTCGCGGCCGGGGTAGGCGACGGTCTGTTCGTTGGACGTCATGTGGTGCCTTTCGCGGTAGGGGCGTTCGCCGGGGCTCTTTGCAGCTAGCCGGCGCAACGGCGGGAACGAAAAGCGCCGGCTAGCCGGTAAAGGCGAAGCCGAAGAACGCGAACGACGAGAGGGTGGGTGTCGGCGCGTTCCGCATGGCGTCGTCAGAGGCTAGGCGAACGGTCGAGTGCGCGCAAGACGGTGTCACCGAAGTCGCTCGTCGTGGCCGTGCCGCCGAGGTCGAGAGTCGGCGTCTCAGCGAGGGCCTGATCGACCGCCGTCTCGAGCGCTGCGGCGTCGTCGGGACGGCCAAGACCGTGGGCAAGCAGCATCGCGGTCGAGCGGAGCATCGCGGCCGGATTGGCGATGCCCTGGCCGGCGATCTGCGGCGCGGAGCCGTGAACGGGCTCGAAGATGCCTGGCCCCTCGTCGCCGAGCGAGGCCGAGGCAGCGAGGCCGAGACCGCCGGTAACCGCCGCGGCGATGTCGGAGAGGATGTCGCCGAAGGTGTTCTCGGTCAGCACGACGCCGATCGTCTCGGGCGCCTGCACGATCGTCATCGCGAAGCTGTCTACGAGGGCGTGCGAGAGTGGCACATCCGGATAGCGATCGCGACCCATCTCGGTGACGACATCGCGCCAGAGCCGGGAGGTGTGCATCACGTTGACCTTGTCGACCGAGGTCAGCCTGCCGCTGCGCTCGCGCGCCAGCTCGAAGCCGCGAATGGCGATCCGCTCGACCTCGGGCCGGGTGTACTCGCACGTGTCGAACCACGTCCCGTCCGGCCGTGTTCCCTTCTCGCCGAAGTAGAGGCCTCCGACGAGCTCGCGCACGATCAGCATGTCGATACCGTCGGCCTTGGCCGGGCGCAGGTTCGCGTACACGCCCAGCGCCTTACGCAGCCCGAGCAGCCCTTGCTCAGGGCGAATGGGCTGGCCCTCGAGCTCGGGCAAGCCGACAGCGGCGAGCAGCACCGCATCCGACGCCTGACAGGCCGCGAGCGTCTCGTCCGGCAGCGGCGTTCCCTGCGCGAGGATTGCGTTGCCACCGAACGCATGCTCGGCGTGCTCGATCCCGAACGCCTGGAGCACCCGGGTCGCCTGCCCAGTAACTTCTGGCCCGATCCCGTCGCCGGGGAGAACCGCTACGTGGCTCATTTGATGCCGTGCGCGAGCTCGTATGCGGCGATCTCGTCAGAGAGTCGCAACGTGACACCGATGTCGTCGAGCCCTTCGAGCAGTCGGTGGCGCGTCGTCTCGTCGAAGGCGAACTCGACGGTGCGTCCGTCGGGGTCGGTGATGATCCCGGTGGCTAGATCGATGGTCAGCTCGGAGCCGCGGTCGAGATCGACGCCCTCCATCAATGCCTTCACCTCGTGCTCGGGGAGCCGGATCGCGATCAGGCCGATCTTCGATGCGTTGGAGAGGAAGATGTCGCCGAACGAGGGCGCGATGATCACCTCGAAGCCGAAATCCTGGAGCGCCCAGGCGGCATGCTCACGAGACGAGCCGCAGCCGAAGTTGCGTCCGGCGAGCAGCACCTTCGCGTCGGCGAACTCGGGTCGGTTCAGCTCGAAGCGGGGCAGCGGGGCGCCGTCGTTGTCGTAGCGCCAGTCGAAGAACGCAAACTCGCCGTAGCCCGTGCGCTCGATCCGCTTGAGGAACTGCTTGGGGATGATCTGGTCGGTGTCGACGTCGGGCCGATCGAGGATCGCGACGCGGCCCGTGGTGGAGTGGAACGGCTTCACGCGGTCACCGCCTCGAGCTTGCGCACGTCGACGAAGTGGCCCGCCAGTGCCGCTGCTGCGGCCATCTGCGGGCTGACGAGGTGCGTCCTGCCGCCGCGTCCCTGCCGACCTTCGAAGTTGCGGTTGGACGTCGACGCGCACCGCTCTCCGGGAGCGAGCACATCGGCGTTCATCGCCAGGCACATCGAGCAGCCGGCGAGGCGCCACTCGAAGCCGGCGTCCGTGAAGATCTTGTCGAGACCTTCTTCCTGGGCCTGGAGCCTGACCTTCGCCGAGCCGGGTACGACCAACGCGTTCACGCCGGGCGCAACCTGGCCACCTGCCACCACTGCCGCGGCAGCGCGGAGATCCTCGATGCGCGAGTTCGTGCACGAGCCGATGAAGACGCGGTCGATCGTGATCTCCTCGATCGGCGTGCCGGCTTTGAGGCCCATGTAGTTGAGGGCGCGCTCGGTGGCCTCGCGGTCGTCGGGATCAGTGAAGTCGGTCGGCGAGGGGACGACACCCGTGACCGGGACGACCATTCCGGGATTCGTTCCCCACGTGACCTGTGGTGCGAGATCGCTGACGTCGATCGTCACGTGGCGGTCGTATGTCGCGCCGCCGTCGGATGCAAGCGAGCGCCAGCGTTCGACCGCTTCGACCCACTCGGCGCCCTTGGGCGCCAGCTCGCGGCCTTCGAGGTAGGCGAAGGTCGTGTCGTCCGGCGCGATCATCCCAGCGCGCGCCCCCCACTCGATCGTCATGTTGCAGACAGTCAGCCGGTTCTCCATCGTCAGCGCGCGGATCGCCTCGCCTGCGTACTCGACGACGTAGCCGACACCGCCGGAGACGCCGATCTCGCCGATCGCCCCGAGGATCAGATCCTTGGCCGTGAGGTGAGGTGGCAGGTCTCCGACGAACTCCAGCAGCATCGTCTTCGGCCGTCGCTGCCAGAGCGTCTGCGTCGCGAGCACATGCTCGACCTCTGACGTCCCGATACCGAAGGCGAGCGCACCGAACGCGCCGTGCGTCGAGGTATGACTGTCGCCGCAGACGATCGTCTTCCCCGGCTGAGTGAGCCCAAGCTCGGGTCCGATGACGTGCACGATCCCCTCGCTGCCCGTGCCTGTCGCGTGGAGCTCGATCCCGAACTCCTCGCAGTTCGTGCGGAGCGCCTCGAGCTGTGCCTTAGCCAGCGGGTCCGCGATCGGGCCGGGGAGCGTCGGCACGTTGTGATCCATCGTGGCGACCGTCAGATCCGGGCGTCGCACCGTGCGCCTCTCGAGGCGCAAGCCCTCGAAGGCCTGCGGCGAGGTGACCTCGTGCACGAGGTGGAGGTCGACATAGAGCAACGCCGGCTCACCGGGCGCTTCGTGCACGACATGCGTCTCCCAGACCTTCTCGAAGAGCGTCTTGGAACTCATTTCAGGATGATGCTGCGTCGTCGGGGCGGGATGGCAGCGTATGTGCACAGCACGTCACGGTGGCACAAGGCCTCAGTCTGAAATGGCTTTCCGGCACGCCATCGATCATACGGAAGGTGCTCCGATTCGCCCGACGGCAGCAACGACTCCGCCCGCGACGAGCCCCCAGAACGCGGAGCCGATGGAGAGCAGCGTCACACCAGACGCCGTCACGACGAAGGTGACGAGGGCGGCTTCGCGCTGGCGCTCGTCTCGGAGCGCGGTCGCGAGCCCGTTGCCGATGGTGCCGAGCAGCGCCAGACCGGCGATGCCGACGACGAGCTCATGCGGGAGGGTGACGAGCATCCCGGCAACCGCTGCTCCGAACAGGCCAACGATCGCGTAGAAGCCGCCGGCTGCAACCGCCGCGGTGTAGCGCCGGCGCGGATCGGGATGTGCCTCGCGGCCGAGGCAGATCGATGCGGTGATTGCGGCGAGGTTGAACGTGTACCCGCCGAATGGTGCGAGCAGTGTGGTGGCGACTCCGGTCGTGCTGATGATCGGCGAGATCGGGGGTCGGTAGCCGTGGGCGTGTAGAGCCGCGACGCCGGGCACATTCTGCGATGCCATAGTGACGACGAAGAGCGGCAATGCGACTCCGATCGCAGCGCTCACCGAAAAGTGCGGCGTGACCCACACGGGTCGCGTCAGTCCCGAGGGAAGGTCGAGCGGGCCGAAGCGACCTTCGATCCAGGTGACGAGGAGCCCAACAGCGAACGCAGCGAGCACGGCGTAACGCGGGCTGAGCCGCCGCGCGACGATGTACGCGCCGGCCATCGAGAGGACGATCGCAGGCCGCGTCTGCGCTCCCGCGAACCCGTCGAGTGCGAACCGCAGCAACACGCCGGCGAGCAGTGCAGCCGCGAGCGCAGCGGGAATCCGGTCGATCAGTCGCTCGAAGACGCCGCTGGCCCCGACGGCGAGGATCAACAGCCCGGTCAGGACGAATGCGCCGGTCGCCTCCTCGAGCGTGATCCCGGCGACGCTCGTAATCAGGAGCGCCGCCCCCGGCGTCGACCACGCCGTCAGGATCGGCGCCTTGTAGCGCAGCGAGAGGCCGATCGTCGTCGCGCCCATCCCGAGCCCGAGCGCCCACAACCATGAACCAGTCTGCGCAGGTGTCGCGCCGGCAGCTCGCGCTGCCTGGAAGACGATCACCACCGAGCTCGTCAGGCCCACGAGTACGGCGACGAACCCGGCGGCGACGGAGGAGATCGAGAAGTCTCGCAGCATGCTCGGAGACTGGCCTTTGGGACTGAGTTGGGGACAGACTAACGTCTGTCCCCAACACTCTTTCATCTACGCGACGAGCACCTCGTCGATGAAGGCGTCCGCGTCGGCCTCGATCAGCACTGGGTTGAACGTGTGCGCGACCGCTTGAGGCGTCTTCAGTCCGTCGCCGGTGACGAGGAGAACGACGCGCGACTCCGGGCCGAGCTCACCGGCATCGATCGCCGCCCGGAGAGCCCCGAGTGTTACTCCGGTCGCCGTCTCGCCGAACACGCCGGTCGTCGTCGCGAGCAGCGCCATGTTCTGGCCGACTGCTTCTTCGGCGACCGTGTAGATCGCGCCGCCCGTCTCGTGCGCGGTTGCCACGGCGAAGTTGCCGTCGGCCGGGTTTCCGATCGCGAGCGACCGCGCCACCGTATTCGGGCGCACCGGCTGAACAACGCCGCCGTCACGGAACGCGGTTGCGACCGGCTGACAACCTTCCGCTTGGCCCCCGAAGAGGCGCGGTGTCGGCTGGTCGAGAAGCCCAACGGCGCGCAGCTCCGAGAACCCCTGGCCAACCTTGTGGAAGAGGGCGCCCGAAGCGATGGGGATGGCGATCGCGTCCGGCGCCTCCCAGCCGAGCTGCTCGGCGATCTCGTAGGCGATCGTCTTCGAGCCCTCCGCGTAGTACGAGCGGAGATTCACGTTGACGAAGCCCCAGGGCAACTCGAACGAGAGCTCGATGGTCAGGCGTGAGCAGTGGTCGTACGTGCCGTTGACCGCGTAGATCTTCGGCCCGTAGACGGCGGCTGCGGCCAGCTTCTCGGGCTCGAGGTCCGACGGGACGAAAACCGCGGCGTCGAGACCCTCGGCGGCTGCGCGCGCAGCAACCGCCCCGGCAAGGTTCCCGGTCGAGGAGCACGACAGCGTGTCGAAGCCGAGCTCCTGTGCTTTCCGAGCCGCGACAGCGACCACGCGGTCCTTGAACGAATGCGTCGGATTGGCTGTGTCCAGCTTCAACCACAGCTCGCCGAGTCCCAGCTCCTCCGCCAGGCGCGGCGCCGGAACGAGCGGCGTGAAGCCGGGTGCGAGCTGTGCGTCCTCGGGCGCCTCCACCGGCAGCAGGGCGGCGTAGCGCCAGAGCGACAGCGGCCCGGCGGCGATCGACTCGCGGCTGACCGTCGCGCGAAGGCGATCCCAGTCGTAGACGGGGTCGAGAGGACCGAAGCAACGCGCGCACGAGCCGCTTGCCTCGAGAGGGTGTTCCGTCGCACACACGCGACACGAAAGGGATATGGCGGGCACTTCGAGACCTCCTGTTCGTCGCTCGACATCCGTCCGGGTTTGGCACCGCGCTTGCGCTTTTCGGGCGCTTGCCGGTTGCCGAGGCGTCACAGGGCCGGTCCCTCAGCCTCTCTCGATGCGGAGCGGGTCGTGCCCGCTTCCGGGTAGGACTCTAGCTGCTCGATTACATCGTTGTCACGTCCAAGGTCGCGTCACGGCTCCCTCCGACGCGGACGAGACCATCGCCGCGTACTTCGCGAAGACGCCGGTCGTGTGTCGCGGTGGCGGGGCGACCCAGTCGTGGAGGCGCGCCTCCAGCTCGTCGTCGGACAGCTCGACGTGCAGCTCCTTGGCGTCGACGTCGATCACGACGAGATCGCCCTCGCGCAGAGCCGCGAGCGGGCCGCCTTTCGAGGCCTCTGGTGCAATGTGCCCGACCATGAAGCCGTGCGTCGCGCCCGAGAAGCGGCCGTCGGTGATCAGTGCGACCTCGTCGCCGAGCCCCTCGCCGATAAGCGCCGCCGTCACATGGAGCATCTCGCGCATTCCCGGCCCACCGTGCGGCCCTTCGTAGCGGATCACGACGACGTCACCTGCCTTGATTGCGCCCGCCTTGACCGCCGCGAAGCACGCCTCCTCGGAGTCGTAGACGCGCGCCGGACCGCGGTGGCTACGGCGGTCCTGGCCCGAGAGCTTCACGACGCAGCCCTCCGGCGCGAGATTGCCGCGCAGGATCCGGAGTGAGCCGGAGCTCTTGATCGGCTCGTCGATGGATCTGACGACGTCCTGGCCCTCGGTCTCAACCGCCGCGTCGGCGACCTCGCCCAGCGTCTGCCGGCCGACCGTGGTCGTTCCCGCGTGGATCAGTTCGCGCTTCTTCAGCTCACGCGCGACGAGCGCGACACCGCCTGCCCGGTACATGTCGGTCGCGTGGTAGCGACCCCAGGGCTTCATGTCGGCGATCACGGGCGTTCGTGCGGCGATCTCGTCGAAGTCGTCGATTGTGAACGGGATCCCGAACTCCCAGGCGATGGCGAGCAGGTGCAGCACGCCGTTCGTCGAGCCGCCCGTCGCGACGACCGACGCGGCGGCGTTCTCGAGCGCCTCGCGGGTGACGATCTGCGAGGGCCGGATGTCGCGCCGGACGAGATCCATCACGATGCGCCCGCACTCGGCGGCGGCCTCGACCTTCTTCGATGACAGCGCCGGGATGCCGTTCAGACCGGCCGGACTCAGACCGACGAACTCGAGGATCGTCGACATCGTGTTGGCGGTGAACTGGCCACCGCAGGCGCCGGCGCCAGGGCACGCGGCGGATTCGAGCTCGTGGAGATCCTCCTTGCTGAGCTTCCCTGCTGCGTGCGCGCCGATTCCCTCGTAGACATCGGCGATCGAGACGTCGCGGCCGCGGAAGAGACCCGGTGCGATCGACCCCGTGTAGAGCACGACGCCGGGGATGTCGAGGCGGCCGAGGGCCATCATCGCGGCCGGGTTGGTCTTGTCGCAGGCGACGAGGCAAACGAGGCCGTCGAAGAGGTGGCCGCGTGCGACCGTCTCGATCGAGTCGGCGATCACCTCTCGCGACACGAGCGAGGCGCGCATTCCGGAGGTTCCCATCGAGGTGCCGTCCGAGACGGCAATCGTGTTGAACTCCATCGGCGTGCCGCCCGCCTCGCGGATGCCGCGCTTCACGTCCTGGGCGAGGTCCCGCTGGTTGAGGTTGCACGGCATCGTCTCGATCCAGGTCGTCGCGCCGCCGATGATCGGCTTCGCGAGATCCTCGTCGGTGAACCCGGTGCCCTTCAGCATCGATCGCGCGCCCGCGCGATCCGGGCCTTCGGTCAGCTCGGCGCTGTGGCGTTTGGCCGGATCGGTGGGTTGGTCGTAGGGCGTCGTCATCAGGCACCTCTCTCGATCGGATAGCCGGGTTCAATTGGATAATCGGGGCGGCGGCACCACTCGCTGAAGGAGCCAGGGTAGAGGCGGATGTCGTCGCGACCGGCCAGGACCGCTCTCTGGACGACGACGGCGGCAGTGACGCCGGAGCCGCAGTACGCGGCGAGCTCCACTGCGTCGAGCGCGTCCGCCGGGAGCGGTTGTTCGAAATGCGCGTTACGGGCGCCGGGAATCCGGCCTGCGACAGGGTCGAGCGGCTCCTTGTCGCCGCGCCAGCGTTCGGGCGAGCGTCCGTCGAGGAGGACGAGCGACGAGTCATCGAGGCGACTCAGGATCTCCTCCGCGTCGATCGTGTCGTCCGAGCGCTCGTGGGCGACGAACCGCATAGGCTCCGTGGCCGCCTCGCCGGAGTCGCGCGGTCCTGCGTACGTACGGCTGTCGAAGGTCCCGGCCCGGTCGTGTCCGAGGTGTCGCAGGAGCCACCAGCAGCGCGCTGCCCAGCCTGATCCCTCGTCGTAGGCGAGGACGAACGTGTCGGCGTCGATTCCGACCCGGCCGAAAGCCACAGCCAGCCTGCCTGAGTCAGGAAGCGGATGCCGACCCCGGCTAGCGTTGCCGATCTCGCCCGTGAGGTCGCTCTCGGGGTCGAGGTGCACCGCGCCGGGAACATGACCCGCGAGGAAGATCTCGCGGGGGCGGCAATCCACGAGCCTCACAACGCTCCGCGTTGGGCGACCGACAGCGGCAGCACACGGTGCTCTGGGTAGCGCTCTGTCAGGGCATCGGCGCACAGCGTGGGGTCTCGTGCCCACACGAGCACTGTCGGTCCGGAGCCCGAAAGCGTCGCTCCGGCGCCACCGGCCGGCATGTCGTTGCGGATCTCGTCCAGCAGGTGCGAAGGCCGGTACGGCTCGTGCAATCGGTCGGCGAGCGCGGCCGCGAGCCATTCTGCGCTACCGGCGGCAAGACCGGCACCGAGTAAGGCCGCGTGCGCAACCGTAAACGCGGCGTCCTCGTGCGAGACGGTTGTGGGGAGTGCACCGCGAGCGGTCTTCGTAACGGTCCGGGTCTCGGGGATGACGGCGATCGGTTGCAGCGGCAGGGTTTGCGCGACCTTCGCGATCCGCCCGCCCGAGGTGATGCACGCGCCGCCGACAAGTGCAGCACCGAGGTTGTCCGCATGGCTCTCGAGGGCCCTCCCGAGCGCTAGTAGGTCTGCTGCCGGACGCCCCTGCCCGGCGGCGACGAGGCCGAGGGCAATCGCCGCTGAGCTCGACCCGAGGCCACGCTCCAGGGGCACGCGGTTCACGAAGCGGAAATGCTTCCCGCCCGTCGGCGCAACGAGCGCGTACGCCTGGAGCGCGAGGTTCGTCTCGTCCTCAGGTAGCTCGCCGGCACCCTCTCCCTCGATCGTGACGCCTTCTCCGTCGGTCACCTCGAGCTCGTTCCACAGATCGAGTGCGACTGCGGCGCAGTCGAAACCAGGCCCGAGATTCGCCGACGTCGCGGGAGCGCGCACCTTCACCTGGCTGCCGCCTCGAGGATCGCGTCCGGATTCGGCGCGACCCGGATGGGCGGTGGCGCGTGCTTCTCGGCGCTCGCCGGATCCTTGAGTCCGTGGCCGGTGATCACCGCGACCACAGTCTCACCCGTGGCGGGGCGTGCGTGCGCGAGCGCCGCGAGACCTGCTGCAGACGATGGCTCGCAGAACAGTCCTTCCGTCCTTGCGAGATCGGACCATGCGGTGATGATCTCCGCGTCGCTGAGCGTCACGAGCTCCCCGCCCGTCCCTTCGACTGCGGCCGTCGCTGTTGCCGCGTGCACGGGATCCGCAATGCGGATCGCGGTCGCGATCGTGTTGGAACGATCTGCCGACTCAGCGGCCACGAGCCGAGAAGCCGTCCCACCGAGCTCGGCGAAGCCCTGTGCGTAGGCGGTGGTGTTGCCCCCGCCGCCGTACGGGAGATAGATCGCGTCAGGCGCGGCGCCAAGCTCCTCGACGATCTCGAAGACCGCTGTCTTCTGCCCCTCGCGCCGGTAAGGGTTGACCGAGTTGACGAGAGCGTGCGCGCCGCGCGCCGCCAACTCGCGAGCCGCGGCGAGCGCCTCGTCGAAGGTCCCGGAGACCTCGAGCACGAGCGCACCGTACATCCGCGACTGTGCGACCTTCCCCGAAGCGACGGTCCCCTGGGGCAGCAACACGATCGCCGAGATGCCGGCTCGTGCTGCGTAGGCCGCCGCCGATGATGCGGTGTTCCCGGTCGAGGCGACGATCACGGCCTCCGCGCCCTCCTCGACGGCCTTCGAGACAGCCATGGTCATGCCTCGGTCCTTGTAGCTCCCCGTCGGGTTGGACGCCTCCCACTTCAACCAGAGGTCGATCCCGAGCCGTTCAGACAAGCGCGGCGCGTGGAGCAACGGCGTCGATCCTTCCCCGAGCGAGATCACCGGCGTCGCGTCGGAGACTGGCAGGCGGTCGCGGAAGCGCTCGATCAAGGGCATGCTCATTTGTCTCCTATGAGATTCTCGACGAAGTCGGGAATCTCATGCCCAGCCGAGCTCCTCGACGCCGCGATCGGAAACGACAGGTAGTGCGCTTGCCTCGCCCCGAGACTCCGGAAGTGCGCGAATCGCAGTAAGCGCGGTGGCGACCTGGCCCGCCGGTGTCTCGTGCGTGACGACGTGCAGGACGGCGTGGCCGTCGCCGGGTTGCTGGACGAGGCGCGCAACCGACACTCCCTCGGCGGCGAGCTCATGTGCGATCCGCGCGAGCACGCCAGCCCGATCCTCGACCTCGAGCCTGAGGTAGTACGGCGATGGCAACTCTCCCGCGGGAAGTTGTTCCAACGTGCGCCAGACAGGGTCGCTCTGCAGGAAGCCGGTCCCGAAGGTGCCGACGACGGAAACCATGTCGGCGACGACGGCGGACGCGGTCTCGATCCCACCAGCGCCAGGCCCTTCGAGCGTGATCTCGCGAATCGCGTCGCCTTGCAGCATCACGGCGTTGAAGGCGCCGTCGACCGCCGCGAGAGGGTGG
>JBBQPW010000056.1:0-11006 GCA_038216845.1 Gaiellales bacterium
CACCTACATCTTCCCGGCGACGCCTCCGAACGGTCTGGCAGACCAGCAGATCACGGTCGCCGTTCGCTCGATCACCGGGGGCACGGTCGACCCGATCAAGGCGCAGGTCACTTCCGCGTTCGACCTGGCGACGACCCAGGCTCAGCAGCCGGGCACCACGACGCGAAGCCGGGAGTTCCTGGTTTGCGGCCGCCGAGGAACGCCTCGAGACCCTCCCGCCCTTCTGGACTCGTCCGCCGCTCGGCGATGCGACGCGCCGTCTCGGAACCGTCCGGGCGATCGAGGATGAGCCGCTTGGCGGCCCGCGAGGCTCTAGGCGCGGCGGTGCGCAGCTCGTCGAGAACGCGTCCCAGAGCGGCGTCGAGATCCGTCGTCACCTCATGGACGAGCCCGAGCCGAAGCGCGGTCGCCGCATCGAACCGCTCACCCGTGACGAAGTAACGGCGCGCGGCGCTCTCGCCGATCTTCCGGAGGACGTACGGCGAGATCACGGCCGGGATGATTCCGAGCTTCACCTCCGAGAACGCGAACACGGTGCGCTCGTGGGCGAGCGCGATGTCGGAGCAGGCCACTAGGCCGACGCCACCGCCGAGCGCATGCCCCTGGACGCTCGCGACGACGGGGGCTGGACAACCGTCGATGGCCTCGAGCATTCGCCGGAGCGCGGTGGCATCGGCGACGTTCGCCTCGTACTCGAGATTCGCCGAGGCACGCATCCAACCGATGTCAGCGCCTGCGCAGAAGCTCGCTCCTTCGCCGGCGAGAACGACCGCGCGCGACGTTCCGACGTCGACGAAAGCCTCGGCGAGCTCGGAGATCAGAGCAGCATCGAACGCATTGCGGGTCTCCGGCCGTGCGAGCGTGATGCGGAGCAGGTTGCCGTCTCGTTCGACGCGTAGAGCGCTCATCGCGGCGGAGCGTACCGCGGGTTACAGTCGCCTCGTGATCCGAGGCGCACTCGCCGCGACGGTGACTCCTCTGCGAGAGGACGGAGACGCGCTGGACGAGGACGCCTTCGGGCCGCTGGTCGACTTCCTGCACCTCGGCGGCGTTGACGGGCTGTTGGCGTTCGGGACGAACGGCGAGGGAATTCTGCTATCTGTAGCGGAGCGAAAGCGAGGTCTTCGTCTGTTCCTCGAGGCGGCGGCGGGACGACTTCAGGTCGCCGTCCACTGCGGCGCACAGACGACCGTAGACACGGTCCTGCTTGCCGCAGATGCGGCGGACGCAGGCGCGGACGCCGTCGCGGTGATCGCTCCGCCGTATTTCGTCCTGGACGAGTCGGCTCAGTTGGCGCATTTCGCCGCGGCTGCGCGGGCCTGCGCCCCGCTGCCGTTCTACGTCTACGAATTCGCGAAGACCAGCGGGTACGCAGTTGCCCTCGACGTCCTTCTGCGGTTGCAGGCTGAGTCGGGGAACTTTGTCGGCCTCAAGGTCTCGGATACGCCATGGGAGGCATTCGAGCGGTATCTCCTCCCGGCACTCGACGTCTTTGTCGGCCCTGAAGCGCTGATCACGCGCGGCTTGCAGGCGGGTGCCGTGGGTGCGGTCTCGGCGCTCGCGTCGGCGTTCCCGGCTGAGGTTGCGGCGGTGGTCCGCGAGCCAACCGACGCTGCCGGCGCGTGGCTGGGCGAGCTTCGGGCGACGGTGGACACGTACCCGCGTCAAGCCGCTCTGAAGCGGATCATCGCGGCGAAAGGCGTCCCGCTCGGGTCGACCGTGCGCGCCCCGTTGCGCGACCTCACGCCGGACGAGGCGGCCGGCCTCGACGCGTGGCTGGAGGCGCTTTGAGAACTCAAATCAGCATGATGCTTCGTCGTCGGGGCGGGCTGTACACGTGCGATGCAAGGACGCAGGGAGTGTTAGGAAGCTGCGTTGGGGACAGACTTGAGTCTGTCCCCAACCCCTTCTCACATATGGACGCGACTGAGGACGCCGCAGCGTGCGCGCATAGCACGTCCCGGCGGCACAAGGCTTCATGTTGATTCGAGTTCACGGGCTGATTGAACGCATGCTGCGTCGGGCGATCCTCGCCGCCGCGGATAGCGTCCGGCTGCAGCGCGTTGTCCGCAAGCACGGAATGCGATTCGGTGCGGCGCGATTCGTGGCCGGCGAGACGCTCGACGAAGCCGTCCCGGTATTGCGGCGGCTGAATGCGGCCGGCCTTGCGACGAACACGACGCTACTCGGCGAGGGCGTCACCGACGAGGCCGAGACGCGCGCCGTCGTCGCGAGCTACCGCGCGATCCTCGACCGGATCGCGGCCGAGGGTTTGCGGACGAACCTCGCGCTCAAGCTCACACAGCTGGGGCTCGTCCTCGACGAGGAGCTCGCGTACACGAACCTGCTCACGCTCGTCGACCACGCGGCCACACTCGGCAGCTTTCTCCGGATCGACATGGAGGAGTCGGCGTACGTCGATGCAACCCTGCGCTTGTTCCGGCGTGTTCGGGAAGAGGGCCGCGCGACCGTCGGTACGGTGCTGCAGTCGTATCTCCATCGCACCGAGTCGGATCTCGAATCGCTGCTCGACCTTGCTCCGAACCTTCGCTTCGTCAAGGGCGCCTACCTCGAACCGCCCGAGATCGCCTATCCGCGCAAGGAGGATGTCGACGCTGCGTACGGGCGGCTTGTCGAGCGGTCGCTTGTTGCGGGCGGGTTCACGGCCGTTGCGACGCACGACGAGCGACTGATCGAACGGGTCACCGCTTTCGTCGAACGGGAAGCCATCGCACGCGATCGCTTTCAGTTCCAGATGCTCTACGGGATCCGCTCGAAGCTCCAACTCGACCTCGTGCAGCGCGGATTCGACGTTCTCGTTGCGACGCCGTACGGCCCTGATTGGTATCGCTATCTGATGCGCCGTCTCGCCGAGCGGCCGGCAAATCTCCTGTTCTTCGCCCGCAGCTTCGTGCGTCGCTGATCCGCTCCGGCCACCCACGGCCCGACCGGATGTCGTCACAAATCCGTGTGCCTCTTGACTCTTCGCCTGTCACGTGACAGTCGTCGGGCGGGTCTCGAGAGACGTGGTTAAGCCGATTTCCCGCGCCGCGTGGGAAGTCGTTCGCATGTCGTGTGCTTTTCGTTTGTTCGCCTGTCACGTGACTGTCACCGTTTGTCGCCTGTCACGTGACTGTCACCGGACAATCGCATAGAGCTTCACGCGATACTGATGGTGGTGTCAGAACGGTCCGCGGGCGACGTACGGCTCCTCGCGTGGCGCGCCGATCGTGATGAAGGTCAGTCCCTCGGGGCCTGGGACGGGAACGCGCGTCGCTTCCGGGTCGAGGCGCACGATGCGGCCGGACGCCAGGTCGATCTCCTCGCCATCGACGCGGAGGACGCCCGAGCCGGCGGGCACGATCATCACTTCCTCCTGGTTCGAGCCGCTTTCGTCGTGCCCGCGGCCGGTCGCGTTCGGTGCGAGCGTGAAATGGTTGATCCCGAACGCCGTCGCACCGAGCTCCCGCCGGACGAAGCGAACGACGCCGCCCGGACCGGATGGTTCGATCTCGTCGATGTCGACGACTGTGTACCGGCTCATCGCTCCTCCCTGGCGGTCACATGCGGAAGATGCCGAAGGTCGTCTCGGGGACGGGAGCGTTCGCCGAAGCCGCCAGGCCGAGCGCGAGGACGCGCCGCGTGTCGAGCGGGTCGATGACGCCGTCGTCCCATAGTCTTGCCGTCGAGTAGTACGGGTTGCCCTCGGCCTCGTACGTCGCCTTGATCGCCTCGGGGTCCGCGTCGCCGACCATCGTCAGAACCGTCGCGGCTTGCTCGCCGCCCATCACCGAGATGCGGGCGTTCGGCCACATCCACAGCTGGCGTGGTCCGTACGCGCGACCGCACATCGCATAATTCCCCGCGCCGAAGGAGCCACCGGTGACGACGGTGAACTTCGGCACCTCGGCGCAGGCGACCGCCATCACGAGTTTCGCCCCGTCGCGGGCGATGCCGCGCTCCTCGTATTCCTTGCCGACCATGAAACCGGTGATGTTCTGCAGGAAAAGGAGCGGAATCCGGCGCTTGCAGGCGAGCTCGACAAAGTGCGCGCCTTTCTGCGACGACTCGGCGAACAGCACGCCACGGTTGGCGAGAATCCCGACCGGATACCCCTCGATCCGCGCGAAGCCGCAGACAAGCGTGTCGCCGTAGAGGGCCTTGAACTCGTGAAACTGAGAGCCGTCGACGATCCGCGCGATGATCTCGAGCGGATCGAGCTCGGTGCGGTGATCCTCCGGGATGAGGCCGTAGAGGTCGGTCGGGTCGACGGCTGGGGGCTTCGACGGCACGAGCTCCCACGGGCACGGTGGCGGGTCACCCAGGTGGCGGACGATTTGCCGCGCTAGAGCGAGCGCGTGCTCGTCGTCGGAGGCATGGTGATCGGCGACGCCCGAGCGGCGCGTGTGCACGTCGGCCCCGCCGAGTTCCTCTGCGGTCACATCCTGGCCGGTCGCCGCCTTCACGAGTGGCGGTCCGCCGATGAAGATCGTGCCGGTGCCGCGGACGATCACCGTCTCGTCCGACATCGCGGGGACGTACGCGCCGCCGGCGGTGCACGACCCCATGACGACGGCGATCTGCGGAATCCCAGCTGCGGACAGTCGCGCCTGGTTGAAGAAGATCCGCCCGAAATGGTCGCGGTCGGGGAACACGTCGGCCTGGAGCGGCAGAAAGGCGCCACCCGAGTCGATGAGGTAGACGCACGGCAGACGGTTCTGCGCTGCCACCTCCTGCGCTCGCAGGTGCTTCTTCACGGTGAGGGGGAAGTAGGACCCGCCCTTGACGGTCGCATCGTTCGCCACGATGACGCACGCTCGACTTTCGATCACGCCGATCCCGGTTACGATCCCTGCGGCCGGCGCGTCGCCGTCGTACATCTCCCACGCCGCGAGCGCGTTCAGCTCGAGGAACGACGTGCTCGGGTCGACGAGGCGGTCGATCCGTTCGCGGGCGCTGAGCTTGCCGCGCGACCGGTGTCGCTCGAGCGCCTTCTCGCCGCCTCCTCTCGCTACGAGCGCCGTCCGTTCGCGCAGCTCGGAGACGAGGGTTTCCATCCGGCCGTGTCGTCGCTCGAAGAGCTCGTCGCCCACAACGGATGTCGTGAGAACCGTCACGGTTCGAGCCTATCGCGGTACCGTCCTCGAGATGACGGCTCCAGCGCCGGAGTTACGCGGCCGATGAGGGGAACACTGCGCAACGCAGTCGGGTCCCTGACTGACATCGCGATCGCGGCGTTCGGCCTCGCGCTACTCGCGCGGGGTCTCGTGGTCGCGGGCGGGTTGCTGCTTCTCGTCGCGGGAGTCGATCTGTCGGGCCGCCTCGGAGTGCTGCCCTTCGCCAGGAAGGGCGCGCTCACCGGGCGCCAGCGAGGGGACCTGATATGGGGTGTGGTGCTCGCGCTCATCGGGGCGGCGATCCTGGTCGAGGAACTGGTTGTTGTCGTCAACGGCCGCCTGGAAGGTCGCCACCTGCTTGCAACCGTCATCGGCCTGCTTGCGCTATCAGGTTCGTTGGTGTTCTTCGTCCGCCTCCTCCGCTCGCGTCACTGATCCGGACAGCCCTCGATCGAGGGATTCCACCTGTTCGCGCTCCCGCTTACCCTCTGTCAAGCAAAGGGGGATTCTGGGGATGGAGCAGAACAACTTCGACATCGTCGAGGTGCCGCGACGCTGTGACGGCTGCGGACGCGACGCCGATTCGAGCGGGATGCGCCATGTGGGGTGGGCGGTTCCTATTGCAACGACGGGCGACACACAGGCGTACTGCCTCGGGTGTGCATCCGTGCTCCGTTTCCTCCCGTGGTTGGCCGAGTGCGCGGGCTGCGGACGTGAGGTCGAGGACGAGAACGAGGCGGAGGAAAAGGGCTGGCGGTTCTTCCACGATGGTGATCGCGAGCTGATGCCGATGTGCGCGGATTGTGCGGAGCTCGAGGTTCGCAGGCGCGCAACCGCCTAACCCTGACCCTTCAACTTCCCGCGGCCGGCCGGTAGAGACGGGCTACCGCGTTCCCCCGTGCGAGGGGTCGAGACATCCGCTGCATCCTGCCGACAGCTAGAGCGGCGCCCGCGTGCGCCGACTCAGCCGCCAGTTCTTCATATACCGCACCTCTCCACCCTTGCCGTCGCCGCCACAGCCGAGAGACGCCGCCCTCGCGTACCTGCGCGTCCGCGCCTCACGTCTGCCGGTCGGCCGCGGCACTGACCTCCGACCGGCCCGGACAACGTGGAGGTAGACGCGAGCGCCCTCAACGTGCAATCGAGACCTGCCGCGAGTGGGAAATTCCTTCGCAGCGGCAGGCGAACGTTGATTGCGCGTGGCGTCACGTACGGCACGTTCGCACCCGGGAAGGATGGTGCCGCGTATCCGTCGCGCGACCGAGCCGAGATGGATCTCGCGGCCATCGCCGCGTTCGGAGCGAACGCGATCCGGGTCTACACGCTGCCGCCGGAGTGGTTCCTGGACGCGGCCCGCGACCTTGGCATCGGGATCATGGCCGGGTTGGCCTGGGAGGACCACACGGCGTTCCTCGACAGCCGTCGTCATGCGCGCTCGATCGTCGATGGAATGCGCCGGCAAGTTGCGGCGATCGCCGGTCATCCTGCAGTGCTCTGCGTTGCGATCGGGAACGAGATTCCGGCGTCGATCGTCCGGTGGCACGGGCCGCGCCGGATCGAGTCGTTCCTCGGTCGCCTCTGCGACGCCGCGCGGGCGGAGGACCCGGGGGCGCTCGTCACGTACGTCAACTACCCGTCCACCGAGTACCTCGAGCTTCCTTTTCTCGATCTCGTCTCGTTCAACGTGTTCCTCGAGTCCACGGAGCGGTTCAGCGCGTACGTGGCACGACTGCACAACATCGCCGGCGACCGGCCGCTGTTGATCGCGGAGCTCGGGCTCGACAGCAACAGGCTCGGGCACGCCGGGCAGGCGAGGATCGTGGAGGCGCAGCTTGGTGCGGCGTTCGCGGAGGGGTGCGCCGGCGCATTTGTGTTCTCGTGGACGGACGAATGGCACCGAGGTGGTGCGCGGGTTGAAGGGTGGGCATTCGGGCTGACCGACGAGGAGCGCCGGCCGAAACCCTCGCTGTGGGCGGCCCGGCGCGCGTTCGCCGCGCAACCGGTTCCTAGTGGCGAGGACTGGCCACGGGTGTCGGTCGTCGTCTGCAGTCGCGACGGCGCGGCAACGCTCGCCGACTGCCTCGCGGGAATCGCAGCGCTCGACTATCCGGAGTTCGAGACGATCGTGGTCGACGACGGCTCGACGGACGGGACGGCGGCGATCGCCGCATGCTTCGCCACAACCGTCGTCAGCACCTCGAACCGCGGTCTGAGCGCCGCTCGCAACACCGGGATCGCCGCGGCGACGGGAGAGGTCATCGCCTTCACCGATGACGACGCCGTCCCCGACCCGGGCTGGCTGCGGCATCTGATCGCGACGCTACTGACGCAAAGCCATGTCGGGGTCGGTGGCCCCAACATCTCCCCACCGACGGCCGGCCTGGTGGCGAGCGCAGTGGCGACAGCTCCTGGCGGGCCGATCCATGTCCTCCTCTCCGACCGCGAGGCGGAGCACATCCCCGGTTGCAACATGGCGTTCTGGAAGGCAGCGCTCGACGCGGTCGGCGGCTTCGATCCGCAGTTTCGGATCGCGGGCGACGACGTCGACATCTGCTGGCGGTTGCAGGAGCGCGGCTGGACGCTAGGCTTCAGCGGTGCCGCGATGGTGTGGCACCGGCGGCGAGCCACGATCCGCGCGTATCTCCGGCAGCAGATGCAGTACGGCCGGGCGGAGGCGCTGCTCGAGCGCAAATGGCCCGCGAAGTACAACCAGGGTGGGCACCTTGCGTGGGCGGGACGGGTCTATGCCGCGGCGAATCGGAGGCCCGGCGTGTTCGGCCGCCGCCGGATCCGGTACGGGAGCTGGGGCGAGAACCTCTTCCAGTCCGTCTACGACCGCACTCCGGGGACGCCCGGGTTGCTGCCGTTGATGCCAGAGTGGTACCTCCTGATCGCGGTTCTCGCGGCCATGTCGGCCTACGACGCGGTCCACGACCCGCTGCTCTACCGCCTCGGAGGGCTCCCGCTAGCGGCGCTGTTTCTCGCCGTGTCAGTAGGCCTCCTCCTCACCCAGGGGCTTCGGGCAGGTTGGGTCGCGACCCACGGACCCGCGGTCGGGAAGGGCGAGAGAACGCGACGTGCCGTGCTGTCGGGGAGCCTCTACGTCGTGCAGCCGCTCGCCCGTCTCGTCGGGCGCCTTCGACTCGGTCTCACGCCGTGGCGACGGCGCGGAATCCTCCACGTCGGCGTCCCGCTGGCCGTGGAGCACGAGATCTGGAGCGAGTCGTGGCGCTCGGCACGTGAGCGCCTCCTCGCTATCGAGGCGCGGCTCGGGCCCGAGTGCATGGCGGTCAGCCGCGGCGGGGAGTGCGATCGGTGGGACATCCACGCGCGCGTAGGCCCACTCGCGGCGGCGCGGCTCCGGTTGACCCTGGAAGAGCACGGCCAGGGGCGGCAGCTGCTCCGGTTCCGGGTCTGGCCTCGCTGGTCCGCTGGTATGGCGGGGCTGCTCGCCGTGCTCCTTGGCCTTTTGGCCGCGAACCTCGTCGCGGGCGATGTGCTCTCGGGGATCGTCCTCGGGATCGGCGCTGTCGTGCTGGGAGGACGCGGGTTGCGCGAAGGCGGTGCCGCTGTCGCATCGATTGTGTCCGCTGCCGTCGCATCGGAGGGTGGCGTCGATCTGCCCTTGACGAACTCGGTCGTCGATGTTGTCGCCGAGACGCCTGCAGGCGGCACCCGACGGTCGGGTCGCGAAGCCGCGCCCGACGACCTGGTCACGCCTCCTCGCGAACGGGTGTCGGTCGGTGGCTGAGCAGCCGTCCGCGTGGGGTCTCTGGCGCACGTTGCCGCGTGCGTTTCCCTACGTGCGGCCGTACTGGCGGCTCGGCTCGTTCTCGCTCGGGATGACGATTCTCGGAGCGGTGCTGTCGCTGGCACAGCCGTGGCCGCTCGCGGTGATGCTCGACACGGTCTCCGGCAACCGGCTGCCACCGCTCGGGATCCACGACCGGTACACGCTGCTCGCGTTGGCTGTCGCCGGCGGGCTCCTGATCACCGTGTTGGTGCACGCGATGAATGTGGGTACGAGCTTCGTCGACTCGAAGCTCGAGCAGAACATGATCCTCGACCTGCGGAGCGACCTGTTTGCGCATTGCCAGCGGCTATCGCTCAGCTTCCACGATGCGCGGCGCACGGGCGAGTTGATGAGCCGGGTCAACTACCAAGCCGCTGCCCTCGGAGCGATCGTGATGGCGCTGCCGCCGCTCGCGGAGAGCCTGCTCACGTTGATCGGGATGACCACGATCGTGGCCCTGATCAACTGGCAGATCGCTCTCGTCTCGCTCAGCGTCGTACCGCTCATCTACTACGCCCTCGGCCTGTACGGAAAGCGGATCGTCCCTCGTCTCCAGCACGTGCAGAGCCTCGAGTGGCAGTCGCTCTCGATCGTGAACGAGGCGATGGGGATGCTGCGTGTGATCGTCTCGTTCGGACGCGAGCGTCACGAGCATCGTCGCTTCCGCGAGCAGGGCCAGACCGCCGTCGACGCTCGCGTCCAGCTCACAGTCCGGCAGACGGCGTTTACGCTCAGCGTGCAGTCGGCCACCGCGCTTGGCACGGCGCTGGCGTTCTTCCTCGGCTTCCGTGCCAAGTTCCACAACGACATCACGATCGGCGAGCTCGTCGTGCTGCTGACCTACGTCGCGTCGATCTACTCGCCGCTGGAGTCGATCTCGAACACGATCGGCACGCTCAACGAGCACTTTGTCCAGTTGA
Source organism: Gaiellales bacterium (assembly GCA_038216845.1). Taxonomy (GTDB): domain Bacteria; phylum Actinomycetota; class Thermoleophilia; order Gaiellales; family Gaiellaceae; genus Gaiella. The sequence continues at coordinate 9,831 of JBBQPW010000056.1, forward strand.
GGTCGTCGCTCGATCTGCTCGACCTCGAGCCCGAGGTGAAGGAGCACCCACGGCCGGTCGAGCTCGGTCGAGCCTCCGGTCGCGTCTCCTTCGAGAAGGTCTCATTCTCGTATCCGGGGCGGGCGGCGACCTTGCAGGACATCTCGTTCGAGGTGCCGGCGGGTAGCCGCGTCGCGATCGTCGGTCCGACCGGGGCTGGGAAGACCACGCTCGCCAGCCTCCTGGTGCGGTTCTACGATCCAGCCCTCGGTCGCATCGCGATCGACGGGGTCGACATCGCGACGCTGTCGCTCCAGTCGCTGCGCGCGCAGCTCGCAGTGGTGCTGCAGGAGCCGATGCTCTTCTCTGGCACAGTCGCGGACAACATCCGGTACGGGCGGCTCGACGCAACAGACGACGACATCGCCGAGGCAGCCCGCTCGGCGAACGCTCACGACTTCATCGAGCGCCTGCCGGACGGTTACCAGACGGTGCTCGGCGAGCGTGGCGCCCACCTCTCGGGCGGCGAGCGGCAGCGCCTGTGCATCGCGCGCGCGTTCGTCAAAGACGCTCCGATCCTGATCCTCGACGAGCCGACGTCGTCGATCGACTCGAGGACCGAGAACGTGATCCTCGACGCACTCGACGAGCTGATGGCGGGGCGGACCTCGTTCATGATCGCCCACCGTCTGTCGACAGTGCGCGACGCCGATCTGATCCTCGTCGTCGATCGCGGGCGCATCGCCGAGCACGGGACGCACGACGAGCTCCTGGAGGCAAGGGGTCTCTACCGGCAACTCCACGAAGCCCAGGTCGAGCGCCGGCCCGCCCGCTTGACGGCAGTCGCAGGGGTAGGCGCGTGACATTCCCTGAGTCGACCCAACCAACCATGCGCGTCGCTCGAGCGACGTCAGGCGACGGCCGAGCCCGGCTTTGCCGGGCGGTAGCCGGCGCCGGCGAGGGGCGCGCATGAGCCGCCGAGCGCCGACGATCGTCGTCCTCGGGATGATGACGAAGATCCCTGTTGCAGGCGTCGTCTGGCAGACGCTGCACTACCTGCTCGGCTTCCGGCGGCTCGGCTTCGAGGTCGCGTACGTCGAGTCCCATGCCCGGACGCCCTCGATGTTGATGGAGGCCGAGACCGACGACGCCGCGGCCCTGGCGGCGGCGTTCCTCCAACGCGTTCTCCGCCGGTTC
>JBBQPW010000057.1:0-10912 GCA_038216845.1 Gaiellales bacterium
GCCGCGCCCGCGCGCAACCAGCAGCGCCTGCTTCACCTCGAGGAACAGATCGCTGCGCTCGTTCGACGCCGAGCCGTCGACGCCCAGGCCGACGCGGACACCGGCGGTGACGAGATCGGCGACCGGCGCGGCACCCGCCCCAAGCCGCAGGTTCGAGGTGGGGCAATGTGCGACGCCCGTTCCGGTGGCGGCGAACGTCGCCACCTCCGCAGCGGACAGATGGACGCAATGAGCGCACCAGACGTCGCCGGCAAGCCACCCGAGCCGTTCGAGATACTCGACTGGCGTGCAGCCGTACAGCTCCCGGCAGTAGACGCCCTCCTCGGACGTCTCTGCAAGGTGCGTATGTAGCGGTAAGCCCAGGCGGCGGGCGAGCGCTGCGGACTCCTCCATCAGACGACTCGTCACCGAGAACGGTGAGCACGGCGCGACGGCGATCTGGATCCGAGCGCCCGGGCCGGGTTCGTGGAGCGCACCGGCGAGCCGCTCGGTCTCGGCGAGGACCGCGTCGATCTCCTCGACCAGCTCGTCCGGCGGCAACCCGCCGTCCGACACGCCGAGATCCATCGACCCGCGCGATGCGACGAGTCGCACACCAAGCTCGCGGGCCGCCTGTACCTCGGCCTCGATCAGTCCGTCTCGCCCACGCGGGAAGACGTAGTGGTGATCGAAGACCGTCGTGCAACCGGAGAGAGCGAGCTCCGCGAGTCCCGTACGGGCCGCTGCGTACTCCGACTCGGCGTCGATCTGCGACCACACGGGATACAGCTCACGCAGCCAGCTGAAGAGGTCGGCCTCCTGCGCCCGCGCGCGGGTGAGCGTCTGGTAGAGGTGGTGGTGGGTGTTGACAAGGCCGGGCGTGAGGACGGCGCCGCCGAGGTCGATGTGCGTCTCTGCCGGCGGTTCCGCTCCAGCGCCGACCGCGGAGATCAGACCGTCGTCGACGAGCAGCCAGCCGTCCCGATACTCAGCCCCGTCGTCGTCGCAGGTGACGATCCAGCCGTTCGCGTACAGCGTGCTCACTGGACGAGCACCGTACAGCGCTCGGCCGTCTATCGTGCGCTCATGGAGGGTCTCGCGCGCCGGATCGCTGTCGCCCGGGGAGACGAGCCGGCGGACGTCGTCGTCCGCGGCGGACGGGTCCTCTCCAGCTTCACCCGCGAGTGGCTCGACGCGGACGTGGCGATCGTGGACGGTGTCGTCGCCGGTGTCGGCCGCTACGACGGCCGTGAGGAGGTTGACGCGACGGGACGTTTCGTGGTTCCCGGCTTCATCGACGCGCACATGCACCTCGAGTCCGTAAAGCTCATGGTCGACGAGTTCGCGCGTTTGGTGCTGCCGCTCGGGACGACTGCGGTGGTCGCCGACCCGCACGAGATTGCGAACGTGCTCGGCGTCGACGGCGTGAACTGGTTGCTCGATGCATCGTCAGGGCTGCAGCTCGAGGTGTTCTTCATGGCGCCCTCGTCTGTTCCCGCTTCGCCGTTCGAGTCGCCACGACGCGCGCTTACGCCTGGCGATCTCGAAGCGCTGATGCGCCGGCGTCGCGTGCTCGGGCTCGCCGAGATGATGAATTTCCCCGGCGTCGTCACCGGGCTGCGGAGCGAGCTCGACAAGCTTGCGCTGGAAGGCGCCTCCCACGTCGACGGCCATGCGCCCGGCCTGCTCGGCAAGGAGCTGCAGGCGTACGCGGCGGCGGGGATCGCTTCGGATCACGAGTCACTGACCGCCGAAGAGGGCAGAGAACGACTGCGCGCCGGGATGTGGCTGCTCATTCGCGAGGCCTCGATGGCGCGCAACCTGCAGGCGCTCCTGCCGCTCGTCCTCGAATACGGCCCGGGCCGGATCGCGTTCTGCACAGACGATCGCGATCCGGAGGACATTGCCGACAACGGTCACATCAACGGGATGGTGCGCGACGCGGTGGCGGCCGGAGTCCCGCCGGAGGACGCGCTCGTGATGGCGTCGCTGCATCCGGCCCAGTGGCACGGGCTCAGGCGTCACGGGGCGATCGCACCGGGCTATCAGGCCGACGTGCTCCTATTGCCCGATCTCGAGAGCTTCGTTCCGGAAACCGTGTTGAAGCGCGGCCGCCCACTCGAGGCCGCGTCCCGTCCCGAGAGTCCGGAGTGGGTACGCCAAACGGTACGGATCCGGCCCGTGACGGCAACCGACTTCGCGATCCCCTGGTCCGGCGGCCGGGCGCGAGCGATGGGGCTTGTCACCGATCAGGTAGTGACGGAGTCTCTCGTCGTCGAGCCGGTGATTCGCGGCGGCCATGCCGTTGCGAGCGCAGAACGCGACCTCGCGAAGATCGCCGTCGTCGAGCGTCACCTTGCGACCGGCCGGATGGGGCTCGGCTTCGTCTCCGGCTCGGGACTGCAACGCGGGGCGCTCGCGTCCACGGTCGCGCACGACGCGCACAACCTCGTCGTTGTCGGAATGACCGATGAGGACATGGCCTTCGCGGTGTCATACCTCGCAGAGCTCGGCGGCGGGATCGTCACCGTAGAGGGAGGTCGCGTGCTGGCCGAGTGCCCGCTGCCGATTGCCGGACTGCTCTCGGACGCGCCGCTCGAGACCGTGATCGCGCAGAGTCGAGCGTGCAACGAGGCCGCGGCTGGGCTTGGCTGGTCGGGTGCAACGCCGTTCCTCACTTTTGCGTTCCTCGCACTGTCGGTGATTCCGTCGCTGAAGATCACGGATCGCGGACTCGTCGATGTCGACCGCTTCGAGCTCGTGCCGCTCGAGGTGTGACCCCCGCCGGGCGCGTCCTCGTCTGCCCCGACAAGTTCCGCGGCACGCTTTCCGCTGCGGAGGCTGCGACTGCGATCGGCGCAGGCTTACGCGAGGCGGGCCTTGTGGACATTGTCGAGCTGCCGCTCGCCGACGGTGGAGAGGGCACGCTCGATGTCCTGCTCGCCGCTCGCGGTGGTGACCTGCACGAGGCAACCGTCGTGGGACCGGACGGGAGCCCAGTCGTCGCGCGCTACGGGCTTCTTCACGGAGGAGTTGCGATCGTGGAGATGGCGGAGGCCAGCGGTCTGGCTCTCGTGACCGGTGCGAACGACCCGCTCACTGCCACGACGTACGGGACTGGTCAGCTGATCGCCTTGGCGGAGGCGCGCGGTGCGAGCTCGGTGATCGTCGGCGTCGGCGGCTCCGCAACGGTCGACGGAGGCCGGGGCGCGCTCGACGCGCTCGGCTGGCGTTCGCCGAGCATCCCGGTCGTCGTCGCCTGCGACGTTGCCACGCTGTTTCCTGACGCCGCCGGGGTGTTCGGGCCTCAGAAGGGTGCGGGGCCGGCGGAGGTCGCGGAGCTAAGCGAGCGTCTAAGGCTGTTGGCAGTTGAGTTCGCGGACGTCACGGGGACCGATGTTCGCGAGCTTCCCGGGGCGGGGGCAGCCGGTGGGCTCGCTGGAGGCCTGGCGGCGCTCGGTGCAACGTTGCGTCCCGGGTTCGCTGTTGTCGCGGAGGCCGTCGGCTTCCAGCGACACGTCGACGAGGCGGCGATCGTCGTAACTGGCGAAGGGCTGCTCGACCGGACAAGCCTTGCGGGCAAGGTCGTGGGCGAGGTTCTGCGCGCCGCCAAGAGACGCCGGATACCCGCCAAGGTCATCGCAGGCGACATAACGCCGGGCATCGCCGGCGCACTCCGGGGGGATGTCAACGTGGTCTCACTCGTTGCCCTCGCGGGTTCGGTGGAGGAGGCGCGCTCGCGCGCGTCAGCCCTCGTGATGGAGGCCGCCGCGCTGCTCGTGCGTCGCCCCGCCTGACCCCGGTTCGGTGTCGTATAGTCGGCCGGGTGATCGTCAGGTGACGAAACTGGTGAGCGAAGCAGCGTCGACCCAGGCACCAAGCCGCGCACGATGAACTACGACGAGTTCCTTCGCCGGGTTCCGAAAGTGGAGCTGCACTGCCATTTCGAGGGCACTGTGCGGCCGGCGACGTTCGCCGATCTGGCCCGCAAGCATGGGATCGCGCTGCCCACCGACGACGTCGACCGACTGTACGACTACGACTCGATCTACGAGTTCCTGAAGATCTTCGCCATGGTCTCCTCGACGCTCATCGATCAGGACGATTTCGCCCGGGCGGCGTACGAGTCGATTGAGGACGGCGTGAAGCTCGGGAATCTCCGGTACCGCGAGATGTTCTTCAACCCGACGTTGCACACGAAGCGTGGCATCCCCTACGCGACCGTGGTCGACGGGCTTGTCGACGGGATCCGCGCCGCGGAAGCGGGTCTCGGTGTGCCGTGCCGGCTGATCGCCGACGTCTACCGGCAGGACACGCCGGCGGAGGCGCGCGAGATGGTCGAGCAGGTGCTGGCGCATCGCCCTGACGAGCTCATAGGTCTCGGCATGGACGGCGCCGAGGCGCCTGATCCGCCGGAGCGGTTCGTCGAGGCGTATCGCCTGGCGAAGGACGGCGGGCTGAGGCTCACTGCGCATGCCTGTGAGGATGCGCCTGCGAAGAACATCACGACCTGCCTCGATGTGCTCGGCTGCGAGCGCATCGATCACGGCTACCACATCCTCGGCGACGAGTCCGTCGTCGAGCGCTGCCGCGACGAGGGGATCACCTTCACCGTCTGCCCGACCGCAACCGCCGTCTGCTACTTCGATCCTCATGACTACACGACCCACCCGATCCGCGAGATGGTGTCGCGTGGTCTGACCGTGATGGTCAACTCGGACGATCCGTCGATGTTCCACACGGACATCGGCTCCGAGTACGCGAAGATGGCCGCCGCGGCCGAGTGGAGCACGGGCACCGTCCGCGAGCTGAGCTTCAACGGCGTCGACGGCGCCTGGCTCTCCGCCGACGAGAAGCGACGGCTCCGAGCGGAGTTCACGGCCGAGTTCGACCAGCTGGAGGCCCAACTGTCACCCGCCTGAGGCGTCGTAAGAGTTGACATCCACCGACGAACCTGCGTTACGTACTACCGGCTCCGGCGCCGCCGGAGACGATCTCTTCATCAGGAGGATTCATGAGGAAGACCAAGGCCCTGTTCCCAATGTTGCTCCTGGTGCTCGCCGGCGCTCTCGCGTTCGCGGCCACAGGAACAGCGTCCAAGCAGGCAGCTTTCAAGGCTGCGTGGATCTACGTCGGGCCGCACAACGACGGCGGCTGGTCGCAGGCACATGACAACGGTCGTCTCGCCGTCCAGAAGGCGCTCGGCTCGAAGGTGCAGACCACCTACAAGGAGCTCGTCCCGGAGGGGCCGCAGACCTGCCAGGTGATCGAGAGCCTGATCCGCGACGGCAACAAGATCATCTTCGCGACGTCGTTCGGCTTCCAGACCTGCATGGCGTCGGAGGCGAAGAAGCACCCGGATGTCCTCTTCGAGCAGGCCACCGGCACGCTGCAGTCCAAGAACCTAGCCGAGTACTTCGGCGCGGGTGAGGACTCGATCTACCTCGCCGGTATGGCTGCTGGCGCGGCCACGAAGAAGAACCTGATCGGCGAAGTCGTGGCCTTCCCGATTCCCGAGGTGCTCCGGCACGCGAGCGCGTTCGCGCTCGGTGCGCAGGCCGTGAACCCGAAAGTCAAGGTGCGTCTCGTCTTCACGAACTCCTGGATCGACCAGGCCAAGGACAAGAAGGGTGCTGAGGCCCTCAAGGCCGCTGGCGCCGATGTGCTCAGCCAGAACGTGGACTCGACCGCGATCGGTCAATACGCGCAGTCGGTCGGAGTTCCGTGGGTCGGCTACAACGCAGACGCGAGGAAGTTCGCGCCCACGTCGTGGTTGACTGCTGCGATCTACAACTGGGGCGTCTACTACGTGCCTCGCGTCAAGGCCGCGATGGCTGGCACGTGGAAGTCCGGCTTCTATTACGGCAACATCAAGGACGGCTTCACCGGACTGGCGCCATACGGGCCCAAGGTGAGCGCGAAGACCAAGGCGGCGATCGCTGCCAAACGGGCGGCGTTGGTAGCCGGCACGTTCCACGTCTTCGCAGGTCCGCTCTACGACCAGAAGGGCAAGCTCCGCGTCACCAAAGGCAAGACGCTGACGGTGCAGCAGCTCTACGCGATCGACTGGCTCGCGAAGGGCATCATCGGAAGCGCGAAGGGCTAGCGAACGATCGCCAGCCGATCGGCGGTAAGCATGAGCAGAGTGGGGGAGCGTCGGCTCCCCCACTCGCTCGTTTCGGAGGAGCAATGAGTCAATCCGCACCGTCGCTCGTTTCGGCCCGTCCTGCGGTGGCATGCCGTGGGATCACGAAGCGGTTCCCCGGCGTCCTCGCCAACGACGAGGTCGACTTCGAGGCAGTCGAGGGCGAGGTGCACGCGCTGCTCGGGGAGAACGGCGCCGGCAAGAGCACGCTTTCGAACATCCTGACCGGGCTCTATCGCGCCGACGAGGGCGAGCTCGAGATTCACGGCCGGCCCGTCGCGTTTCACGCGCCCCGCGACGCTCTCGACGTCGGGATCTGCATGGTGCACCAGCACTTTCGGTTGGTGGAGCCGTTCACGGTGGCCGAGAACGTGATCCTCGGCGACCACCGCGACGTCGGCCGCTCCTTTCGCATCGACTCGCGCGCGATCGAGCGGCGTGTCACCGAGCTCGGGCAGCGCTACGGGCTCGCGATCGACTCGCGGGCGCGTATCTGGCAGCTGTCCGTCGGCGAGCAGCAGCGCGTGGAGATTCTCAAGGCGCTCTTCCGCGAGGCACGGATCCTGATCCTCGACGAGCCGACCGCGGTCCTGACGCCGCAGGAGGCCACCGAGCTGTTCGTCACGCTGCGGGCGATGGCGGCCGAGGGCAGGACCGTCATCTTCATCTCGCACAAGCTGCACGAGGTGATGGCGGTGGCCGACCGAGTGACGGTGCTCAGACGTGGGCGGTCAATCGGCACGCTGAGTGTGAGCGAGACGTCGTCGCAGGCCCTCGCGGCGTTGATGGTGGGTCGGGAGCTCGAGGGCTCGAGCGCGCCCAAGCCGCACAAGCTCGGCGACGTCGTGTTGTCGGTGGAAGGGTTGTGGGCGGAGGGTGACCGTGGTGCCCCGGCGGTGAAGGACGTATCGCTGGCCGTTCACGCCGGTGAGATCGTCGGCATTGCCGGGGTCGCGGGAAACGGGCAGCGCGAGCTCGCCGAGACGATCACCGGGATGCGCCGCGCGACCGAGGGGGTCGTGCGGGTCGATGGGGTCGTTCTCCGCAACGGCGATCCTCGTTCGGCGATACACGCTCGTGTTGCGCACATCCCGGAGGATCGGCTGAGCACCGCGGTGGCGTCGAGTCTGAGCATCGCCTCAAACGTCGTGCTCAAGTCGTACCGGGACGCCGACCATTCGTGGGGCCCGATCCTTCGATTGCGTGCGATCGGGCAGCGGGCGAGACGTCTGATCGAGCAGTTCGACGTGCACACCCCGGGGCCGCAGGTCCCGGCGCGACAGCTCAGCGGCGGCAACCTGCAAAAGGTCGTGATCGGCCGCGAGTTCATGGGAATGCCCCGTGTGCTGATCGCAGCCGCACCCACTCGCGGCCTCGACGTCGGCGCAATCGAAAGCGTCCAGATGTATCTGCGCGACGCAGCGGACATGAACGTCGGCGTGCTGCTGATCAGCGAGGACCTCGACGAGGTGCTCACGCTCGCCGATCGGATAGTCGTCCTCTACGAGGGTCGGATCGCAGGTGAGGTCGACGCCGCGCAGGCGACAGTCGAGGAGATCGGGTTGCTGATGGCGGGCGGGCAAGCCTCGTGAGGCTGCGAATCGAGCGGCGGCTCAACCAGCCGGGGTGGCTCGCCGTCGCGGTGCCGCTCGGCTCGGTTGCGTTCGCATTTTTCGCCATCGCGGTCGTGCTCCTGGCGACGGGCCACAACCCGGCGCATACGTTCGCGAAGCTCGTTCGTTCGGCGTTCTTCGACAGCGGCGCGCTGTCGGCAACGCTCGTGTCGGCGACCCCACTCGCGTTCACAGGTCTGGCCGCTGCGGCGGCGTTCCGGATGAACCTGTTCAACATCGGCGGCGAGGGGCAGCTCTACTTCGGCGTCGCAGGAGCGGTAGCGATTGCACTTGTCCTCGGGAAAGGGGCGCCCACCGCGGTTGCGATCGCTGCGATGTGCGTCGCGGGCGCAGTTGCGGGTGCCGCGTGGGCCGCGATCCCCGGTGTGCTGCGCGCATTCGCGAAGACGAACGAGATCATTACCTCGTTGATGCTCAACTACGTCGCGGCGCTGGTCCTCAACTACCTGATCTTCGACTCGCACTCCTACTGGCGTGACACCACGTCACCCAGCGCGGCGGTGTTCCCGCAAGGTCAGGCGATCCCGGACACGGCCATGTGGCCGTTCGCGACGATCGGCGGCATTGCTGGAGGAATCGCGCTGCCACTCGGAATCGGCATCGCCGTTTTGGTGGCAACAGCGCTCTGGGGACTGTACAAGCACACGCGGTTCGGCTTCGAGCTGCAGGTGATCGCGGACTCTCCGCGAGCCGCCCGGTATGCCGGCATGCGGACGCGCAGGAAGATCCTCGCGGTGATGTGTCTCTCGGGTGCGATCGCGGGGCTTGGCGGCGCGGCTCAGGTCGGCAACTTCGATCATCTCCTCGACCCGCGCAGCCTGCAGCAGCAGCTCTTCGGCTACAGCGGCATCGTCGTCGCCGCGCTCGCCCGTTACAACCCGTTTGCCGTCGTCGTGATCGCGTTTCTGCTCGGAGGGTTGAAGAACGCCGGGTTCGCGCTTCAGGGTGCCGACTTCCCGTCGGGTCTCGTCGGCGTGATGCAGGGAATCTTCCTGTTCAGCGTGCTCGGGGGTGAGATCCTCAACCGGTACCGGATCACACTTTCCCGCGCCGGGCAGGGCACGCACGTGGAGCCGGCCGGATGAACAACAGCATCGCCGTCGTGGTGTTCGCCTCGGCTGTCGCCTACGGAACGCCGCTTCTCTACGCGGCGCTCGGCGAGCTCCTCGCGGAACGGTCGGGTGTTCTCAACCTCGGCGTCGAGGGGATGATGCTCGTCGGGGCGGCGATGGGCTTCTGGGCGGTACAGCGGATCGGCGGCCCGTCGGGTGTCGTTCTTCCGCTGGCGGTCGGCGTCGCGGCGCTCGCGGGAGCTGCGGTCGCGCTCATCCACGCGTTTCTCGTGATCACGCTTCGGGCCAGTCAGATCGTCTCCGGGCTGGCACTGACCATCTTCGCGGGAGCGGCCGGGCTGTCGTCGTACCTCGGAAACGACCTCCAGCTGGCGGACGTACCGGCGAGCCACTCCTTCCATCCGGTGAACCTGTTCGGCCTGGGCGACCTCCCCGTCGTCGGCCCGATCGTGTTCGGGCAGACGTGGCTTGTCTACACGTCTTGGCTCTGCGTCGTCGCCGTCGCTCTCTATCTGAGCCGCACTCGAACAGGGCTGAACGTTCGTGCCGTCGGCGAATCGCCCCAGACCGCCGACGCGATGGGCATTGACGTGGTCGGCTACCGGTACGTCCACACGCTCGTCGGTGGCGCCTTCGCTGGGGTCGGCGGTGCATGCTTCAGCCTTGCCATCACCCCTCAATGGACAAACGACCTCACGGGAGGAGCGGGCTGGATCGCGATCGCGCTCGTCATCTTCGCCTTCTGGCGCCCCGATCTGTGCCTCGTCGGCGCCTACTTCTTCGGGGCGTTCCAGGCGCTTCCGTTCCAGCTGCAGGCGCGTGGGATCTTGACGCAGATCCCACCCGAGGTCTTCTCGGCGCTGCCGTATGTGATGACGGTCGTGGTGCTCGTCCTGGTCTCGTCGGGAATCGCGAAGCGACGGCTCGGCGCACCCGGCGCGCTCGGTCTCCCGTACGTGCGCGAGGAGCGTTAAGGGCACTGATGGACATTGTCTCGCCCAGGAGCCTCGACGAGGCGCTCCGGTTGAAGGCCGAACGACCGGACGCGCGCTTCGTCCAGGGCGGGACAGACGTTCTCGTGGAGCTGAACTTCGACCGCTCGCGGCCGGAGGTGCTCATCAACCTCAACGAGGTTGCCGAGTTGCGCGGCTACTCGCGTGAGAACGGCTCGCTCGTCCTCGGCTCGGGGCTGACGTACACGGAGTTGATGCGGCCGGAGCTCGCGGGGTTGCTGCCGGCGCTGGCCGAGGCGTCGCGCACAGTCGGCTCGCCGCAGATCCGCAACCGGGGCACGCTCGGCGGCAACCTCGGCACGGCCTCGCCGGCGGGGGATGCTCTGCCGCCGCTCCTCATCGAATCTGCGCAGATCGAGATCGCGAGCGTGCGCGGACGACGGACCTTGCCCTTGGGCGACTTCCTCGTCGGCCCGAAGCGCAATGCGTTGGCGCCTGACGAGCTCGTGGTCTCGGTCCGGATCGAGCCGACCGGCGCGCGCCAGACGTTCATGAAGGTCGGCCCGCGGAATGCGATGGTGATCGCCGTCTGTTCGCTTGCCCTGTCGGTCGACCGCGAGCGCGGCGAACTGCGCGCCGCGTTCGGGTCCGCGGGACCGGTCACGGGACTCGTGACGGCGCCGTTGGACGACGCCGAGCGCTTCCCGGATGCTGTTGCGGCGGCCGCGAGTCCGATCGACGACGTGCGCGGCACCGCTGCATATCGGCGCCATGCGTTGCGTGTCCTCGCCGCGCGCGCGTTGGACAGGTGCCTCGCGTGAGAGTTTCGCTGACCGTCAACGGCGAGCGTCGCGAGACGGACGTCTGGGGCGGCGAGAGCCTGATGTACGCGCTGCGCGAGCGGCTCGATCTGCCCGGGTCGAAAAACGCCTGCGAGCAGGGCGAATGTGGGTCGTGCTCCGTTCTGCTAGACGGCGTGCTCGTCTGCTCGTGCCTCGTGCTCGCGGCCCAGGCCGACGGGCACGAGGTTACGACGGTCGAAGGGCTTGGCGAGGGCGACGATCTCCACCGCGTCCAGGAGGCGTTCGTCTCTGCCGGCGCCGTGCAATGCGGCTTCTGCACGCCGGG
>JBBQPW010000058.1:0-10678 GCA_038216845.1 Gaiellales bacterium
CTTCGGTGCGACCTTCGAAGGGATTCACCGTAAGCACATGCTCGTGCGCGAGGGCGTAAGCCGCGACTCGGCGTGGTACAGCGTGCTCGACGACGAATGGCCTGCGGTCGAAGCTCGAATCGTGCAGTCGCTTAGTCCGTAGGGGTACACTCGCACTCGCCCGGTATCCCGACGGAACTGGAGCGTGCGTGTTCGAGAGAGTTCAGGTCATCGGCGCCGGCCGTGTCGGTTCGGTAGTAGCCGCCCGCCTTGCGGAGCGGGGTGTCGCCGTGGGCGGCGATATGCCCGACGTCGTGCTGCTCTGTGTTCCCGACCGCGCGATCGCCGAGGTGGCAGCGGAAGTCGCGGTCGGCCCGTGGATCGCGCACACCAGTGGCGCGACGCCGCTCGCGGCCCTCGACCCCCACGACCGCCGTTTCGGACTCCATCCCCTGCAGACCTTCACCATGCGCCGCGGGCCGGAGCAGCTCGACGGCGCCTACGCCGCCGTCACGGCCGAGGGCGACGAAGCCCGCGCGATCGGCTTCGAGCTGGCACGAACGCTGGGCCTCGAGCCGTTCGTGCTCGAGGACTCGCGCCGCGCCGCGTACCATGCGGGGGCAGCAGTGGCGTCGAACTACCTCGTCACCCTGCGACGCGCAGCGGGAGCGCTCCTCGAGTCGGCCGGCGCGCCGTCGAAGGCGCTCGAGCCGTTGATGCGCCGCACGATCGAGAACGACTTCGAGCTAACCGGGCCGATCGAGCGCGGCGACTGGGCAACAGTCGAACAGCATCTCGACGCAATCGGCGCCGAGCGACCGGAGCTCGAGGCGGCCTACCGCGCGCTTGCAGAGCTCACCGCGCTCCAGGCCGGTCGTCCGAGCGGAGTGCCGGCGTGAGAACGTGCCGCACCATTCCCGAGATCCGCGCCGCGCTCACGCCGCTCCGTGACGGGGTGATCGGCCTCGTGCCGACGATGGGCGCGCTTCACGACGGGCACCGCGCGCTTGTGAGCGCCGCGCGCGACGAGTGCGAGACGGTCGTGATGAGCCTGTTCGTCAACCCCGCGCAGTTCGAGATGAGCGCCGATCTGAACGGGTATCCAAGAGACGAGGCACGCGACCTCGCGCTCGCGGCAGATGTCGGCGTCGACTTCGCGTTTGTGCCTACCGCAAGCGAGATGTACCCACCTGGGTTCCAGACCTGGGTCGACGTCACCGAGATCGGGTCGACCCTCGAGGGCGCGTTCCGTCCGACCCACTTCCGGGGCGTCGCAACCGTTTGTTTGAAGCTGTTCTCGATCGTCGGGCCGGATCTCGTCTATTTCGGTCAGAAGGACGCCCAGCAAGTCGAGGTACTCCGCCGGATGATCGGCGACCTGGCGCTCGACCTCGAACTGCGCGCGATTCCAACTGTGCGCGACACCGACGGGCTCGCGCTTTCCTCGCGGAACGCACGTCTCTCGCCCGAGGAGCGGCAACGCGCTCTCGCTCTCCCCCGTGCCCTACGCACGCGCGACGCCGCCACCGCCCGGCGGGTACTCGAAGAATCCGGGCTCGAAGTCGACTACGTCGAGCCGGCGCCGTTCGACCCACCCGTTCTCGCCGCCGCCGTCCACGTCGGCTCCACCCGCCTGATCGACAACGTCCCACTCGAAGGAGACACGTCATGAGCACGCCTCCCGCTGGAAAGCTCGCGCTGCCGGAGCTCGCGAAGATGAAGAAGCGCGGCGCGAAGATCGTGATGGTCACCGCCTACGACACCCCCGGCGCCCGGTTCGCCGAGGACGCAGGCGTCGACGTGATCCTCGTCGGCGACACGGCCGCGATGGTCGTCCTCGGGCACGAGGGCACGACGGTCCCGGTGACGATGGACGAGATGCTGTTCCTCACGCGGACGGTCGCGCGCGCGGCGCGACGACCGATCGTCGTCGGCGACATGCCGTTCGGCTCGTACCAGGTGTCCGACGAAGACGCTGTGCGCAACGCCATCCGCTTCATCAAGGAAGCCGGCGCGGACTCGGTCAAGCTCGAAGGCGCCGGCGCGTCGCTCTCGCGCGTACGGGCGATCGTCGGTGCGGGCATCCCCGTGATGGGCCACATCGGCCTCACGCCGCAGTCGGCGACGATGCTCGGAGGCTTCAAGACGCAGGGTCGCACCGCCGAAGCCGCGCGCAGGCTCGTCGACGAAGCGTTGGCATTAGAGGCAGCGGGCTGCTTCTCGATCGTCCTCGAGGCGATGCCCACACCCGTCGCCGCACGCATCACCGAGGCGCTGCAGATCCCCACGATCGGCATCGGTGCCGGTGCGTCCTGCGATGGCCAGGTGCTCGTGTATCACGACCTCCTCGGTCTCTCCGAAGGCCACTTGCCGCGCTTCGTGAAGAAGTACGCCAACCTCTCGCGCGAGATCCGCGATGCGCTCGAGGCGTACGTCGACGACGTCCGAACCGGTGCCTTTCCCTCGGACGAGTACGCGTACGCGATGCCCGAAGGTGAGCTCGCCGGCTTCGAGGAGACGGTCGAGCCTAGGCCGCGATGATCCCGCCGTCCGGCGCCAGGTCCGGCCGAGTCGGCAGCGCTCCGGCCGTGAGATAGGGAGTCACGCCGATCTCGCCGAGCGGCGGGCCGAAGAAGAAGCCCTGGCCGAACCCGCAGCCGAGCGACAGGGCTGCCTGCGCTTGCGCCGCCGTCTCGATGCCCTCCGCGATCACGTCCATGTCGAGCGAGGTCGCGAGCTTCACGATCGCCTCCACGAACGCTACGTCGGCGTGGCCGTCGGGCAGCCCGGTGATGAACGGCTTGGCGATCTTGAGCGTGTCGAGTGGCAATTCGCGCAGATGCGCGAGCGACGAATGGCCGGTGCCGAAGTCGTCGAGCGCGAGCCTCACGCCCAGCTCACGCAATGAGCGCAACGTCGCAAGCGCGCGCGCCGGCTGGCGGATGACGCCGGACTCGGTGATCTCGAGCACGAGGCAGCTCGGCTCCAGGCCTGTCTCCTCGAGGACCGCTGCGATCTCGTGGGTGAGCGACGGGTTGTGCAGCTCGCTCGGCGCGAGATTGATGTTGATCGTCAGACCGTCGTGCTCGTGGTACAGACTCTGCCACGAGCGCGCCTGGACGCACGCCTCGCGGACGACGGCGCGACCGATATCGACCATCAGGCCGATCTCATCGGCTAGGGGGATGAAGCTGACCGGTGCGAGGAGCTCGCGGCCGATGCGCTGCCAGCGTGCCAACGCTTCGACGGCGACCATCCGATTGCTCGCGAGGTCGACGATCGGTTGGTAATGGACGTTGATCTCGCCTTGGCCGACCGATCGTTCGAGCGCTGCGGCGGTCTCGTTTCGCCCCCGTACGCGATCCCGCATGGCCGGCGCATACGAGGCGACCCGCCGTTTGCCCGCCTGCTTCGCGTCGTACATAGCGACGTCGGCATTCCGAACGAGCTCGTCAGCGGTCGAGGCGGGTGTCGCGAAAGCGATGCCGACGCTCGCGTGGATCGAAACCTCCCGCCCCTCGAGTGTAAACGGTTCGCTGAGCGCTTCCACAAGCCGCGCAGCAACGTGCTCGACCTCCGCGGCGTTCGAGCCGTCCGCGAGCACCGCGAACTCGTCGCCACCGAGGCGCGCCGGAACGTCGGCTGGCCTGACACAGGCCCTCAACCTGTCCGAGAACGCCACGAGGAGCGCGTCGCCGACGGGGTGGCCGAACCGGTCGTTAACGGCCTTGAAGTCGTCGAGGTCGAGGAACAATACTGCCGTCTCGAGCCCGAGCGCGAGCGATCGGGCAACGTGCTCGGTGAAGAGCATCCGATTCGGGAGCTCTGTCAACGAGTCGTGGGACGCCTGGTGGCGGAGTTGCTCCTTCAGCGCAGTCAGCTCTGTGACCGACGCCTCGAGCCGATCGTTCTCGAGGAGGACACCGGCGTGCCCCGCGTACGTCTCCAGCAGGCGGACGTCCTCCGCACCGAACCACGCCTCGTCCTCGACATTGCCGACGAGCATGACCCCCACAGGACCCCGGTCGCCGTGGAGCACGGTCGCGAGAGCGCGCCTCAGCCCGTGCTGTTCGAGCAACGAGCGTGCATCCTTCGGGCCCCGTCGTCCGCCCAGCATGACAACACCTTCCTCAGCGAGGACGGTCCGCACGAACGACGACTCCGATTGCGTGAGATCGGCTGCCGTGAGCCTCGTATGCCCTCGCTGCGACAGCTCTGTAACCGCGTATCGCCGTGAGTCACCATGCGGAAGAAGGGCGAGCCACACGACATCCGCCCGGAGGAGCTGTCGGGCCGACGAGAGCAGCTCGGCCGCACCTGCCTCGAGTCCCGACGCTCCCTCAGCGACACGCATCGAGGCGTAGAGCTCCTGGAGGTGGGCGAGCCGGAGTCGCTCGGATGCGTATGCGCGCAGCGCGAGCGCGCACGAGGCGAACGGCACGACGAGAAGGAATGCCGCGGGATCGTGGCGCCGCACGAGCGCGAAACCGGCGAGTGCGATCGCCGAGCTCGCGACAGAGCCACCAAGACCGAGAACGAGTGCGGCCCGACTGGTTCCGGCAGTGCGGCGCTCGGCGCCGACTGCAACAGCCAGGAGCCCCAGCGCATACGCGACGAGCGCACCGCAGGCGACGGCGAATGTCGCCGCGAACCAGCCGGCAGGGCCATACGGGTTTCCGATCCTTACAAGAGCCGAGAAGACGAGGATCGCTGCGGATGTCGACAACGCAAGGACGCCGATCCGCCGGGCGAGCGTGTCCAGCCTGTGCGTTCTGAACGCTGCGGCGGCAAGTAGCGACCCCCCGACCTGCGCTACGATCAAACCGAGCGGCGGCGCAACGAAGAGGCCAAAGACGATGCATGCGTCATGGACCGAGAGCGCGGACGACTCGTTACGGTCACGGATCGCGAGGGCGTACGACTCGGCGACGAAGAAGATCAGGACGAGGCTCCACCAGGGCACAATGCCGCGCTCGTGCGCGGAGCCGAGCTGCGGCAACAGCGTCGCTGAGAGGACGAGCACGGCGGCCGCGACGGCCGCGGACAAGCCGATGCGACGCGATGTCGGCGTGCCGAACGGGCCACGCGCGATACCCAGCACCAATCTCGAGGTCGTCATGCCCCAGTCATCCGCGTTCTTCCCCTTTTCGATGATCCCTCCGCCCGCTCCAAGTCGAAGCGCACCGGTGATCGAACTGTCACCGCGAGACGCTAATCGCCCATCCCCCGGATGGGTCAGCACACGACCCGATCGAGCGATCTAGTGGTCTCTCCGGGAGGTTCGGTGCTGCTTGGCCGCACGAAAACCGGGCAGCGCTAGGACGCAGAGAGCCCATGGAAACTGTGTGGGGGACAGACGTACGTCTGTCCCCCACACAGTTTCCATGGGCTCTCTGCGTCCTAGCGCTGCCCGGTTTTCGTGCGGCCAAGCAGCACCGAACCTCCCGGAGAGACCACTAGATCGCTCGATCGGGTCGTGTGCTGACCCATCCGGGGGATGGGCGATTAGCGTCTCGCGGTGACAGTTCGATCACCGGTGCGCTTCGACTTGGAGCGGGCGGAGGGATCATCGAAAAGGGGAAGAACGCGGATGACTGGGGCATGACGACCTCGAGATTGGTGCTGGGTATCGCGCGTGGCCCGTTCGGCACGCCGACATCGCGTCGCATCGGCTTGTCCGCGGCCGTCGCGGCCGCCGTGCTCGTCCTCTCAGCGACGCTGTTGCCGCAGCTCGGCTCCGCGCACGAGCGCGGCATTGTGCCCTGGTGGAGCCTCGTCCTGATCTTCTTCGTCGCCGAGTCGTACGCCCTCGCGATCCGTGACCGTAACGAGTCGTCCGCGCTCTCGGTCCATGACGCATGCATCGTCTTTGGCCTCTTCGTTGCGCCGCCGCTCGGTTTGATCGTAGCGCAGGTCGGGGGGTCGCTACTTGCCGCCGCAGCGTTCAGAACGCACAGGCTGGACACGCTCGCCCGGCGGATCGGCGTCCTTGCGTTGTCGACATCCGCAGCGATCCTCGTCTTCTCGGCTCTTGTAAGGATCGGAAACCCGTATGGCCCTGCCGGCTGGTTCGCGGCGACATTCGCCGTCGCCTGCGGTGCGCTCGTCGCGTATGCGCTGGGGCTCCTGGCTGTTGCAGTCGGCGCCGAGCGCCGCACTGCCGGAACCAGTCGGGCCGCACTCGTTCTCGGTCTTGGTGGCTCTGTCGCGAGCTCGGCGATCGCACTCGCCGGTTTCGCGCTCGTGCGGCGCCACGATCCCGCGGCATTCCTTCTCGTCGTGCCGTTCGCCTCGTGCGCGCTCGCGCTGCGCGCATACGCATCCGAGCGACTCCGGCTCGCCCACCTCCAGGAGCTCTACGCCTCGATGCGTGTCGCTGAGGGAGCGTCGGGACTCGAGGCAGGTGCGGCCGAGCTGCTCTCGTCGGCCCGACAGCTCCTCCGGGCGGATGTCGTGTGGCTCGCCCTTCTTCCGCATGGTGACTCACGGCGATACGCGGTTACAGAGCTGTCGCAGCGAGGGCATACGAGGCTCACGGCAGCCGATCTCACGCAATCGGAGTCGTCGTTCGTGCGGACCGTCCTCGCTGAGGAAGGTGTTGTCATGCTGGGCGGACGACGGGGCCCGAAGGATGCACGCTCGTTGCTCGAACAGCACGGGCTGAGGCGCGCTCTCGCGACCGTGCTCCACGGCGACCGGGGTCCTGTGGGGGTCATGCTCGTCGGCAATGTCGAGGACGAGGCGTGGTTCGGTGCGGAGGACGTCCGCCTGCTGGAGACGTACGCGGGGCACGCCGGTGTCCTCCTCGAGAACGATCGGCTCGAGGCGTCGGTCACAGAGCTGACTGCGCTGAAGGAGCAACTCCGCCACCAGGCGTCCCACGACTCGTTGACAGAGCTCCCGAATCGGATGCTCTTCACCGAGCACGTTGCCCGATCGCTCGCGCTCGGGCTCGAGACGGCAGTATTGTTCCTCGACCTCGACGACTTCAAGGCCGTTAACGACCGGTTCGGCCACCCCGTCGGCGACGCGCTCCTCGTGGCGTTCTCGGACAGGTTGAGGGCCTGTGTCAGGCCAGCCGACGTTCCGGCGCGCCTCGGTGGCGACGAGTTCGCGGTGCTCGCGGACGGCTCGAACGCCGCGGAGGTCGAGCACGTTGCTGCGCGGCTTGTGGAAGCGCTCAGCGAACCGTTTACACTCGAGGGGCGGGAGGTTTCGATCCACGCGAGCGTCGGCATCGCTTTCGCGACACCCGCCTCGACCGCTGACGAGCTCGTTCGGAATGCCGACGTCGCTATGTACGACGCGAAGCAGGCGGGCAAACGGCGGGTCGCCTCGTATGCGCCGGCCATGCGGGATCGCGTACGGGGGCGAAACGAGACCGCCGCAGCGCTCGAACGATCGGTCGGCCAAGGCGAGATCAACGTCCATTACCAACCGATCGTCGACCTCGCGAGCAATCGGATGGTCGCCGTCGAAGCGTTGGCACGCTGGCAGCGCATCGGCCGCGAGCTCCTCGCACCGGTCAGCTTCATCCCCCTAGCCGATGAGATCGGCCTGATGGTCGATATCGGTCGCGCCGTCGTCCGCGAGGCGTGCGTCCAGGCGCGCTCGTGGCAGAGTCTGTACCACGAGCACGACGGTCTGACGATCAACATCAATCTCGCGCCGAGCGAGCTGCACAACCCGTCGCTCACCCACGAGATCGCAGCGGTCCTCGAGGAGACAGGCCTGGAGCCGAGCTGCCTCGTGCTCGAGATCACCGAGTCCGGCGTCATCCGCCAGCCGGCGCGCGCGCTTGCGACGTTGCGCTCATTGCGTGAGCTGGGCGTGAGGCTCGCGCTCGACGACTTCGGCACCGGCCATTCGTCGCTCGCGCATCTGCGCGAATTGCCACTCGACACGCTCAAGATCGCCAAGCCGTTCATCACCGGGCTGCCCGACGGCCACGCCGACGTAGCGTTCGTGGAGGCGATCGTGAAGCTCGCGACCTCGCTCGACATGGACGTGATCGCGGAGGGCATCGAGACGGCGGCGCAAGCGCAGGCAGCCCTGTCGCTCGGCTGCGGGTTCGGCCAGGGCTTCTTCTTCGGCCCGCCGCTCGGCGAGATCGGCGTGACTCCCTATCTCACGGCCGGAGCGCTGCCGACTCGGCCGGACCTGGCGCCGGACGGCGGGATCATCGCGGCCTAGGCTCGACCGTCTCCTCGAAGCCGGCGAGCTCACCTTCGGGCATCGCGTACGCGTACTCGTCCGAGGGAAAGGCACCGGTTCGGACGTCGTCGACGTACGCCTCGAGCGCATCGCGGATCTCGCGCGAGAGGTTGGCGTACTTCTTCACGAAGCGCGGCAAGTGGCCTTCGGAGAGACCGAGGAGGTCGTGATACACGAGCACCTGGCCATCGCAGGACGCACCGGCACCGATGCCGATCGTGGGGATCTGCAGCGCCTCGGTGATGCGTGCGGCGACGGGTGTGGGCATCGC
Organism: Gaiellales bacterium; assembly: GCA_038216845.1. GTDB lineage: Bacteria > Actinomycetota > Thermoleophilia > Gaiellales > Gaiellaceae > Gaiella. Next base: position 8,465 of record JBBQPW010000058.1, read on the forward strand.
CTCGAGGACGATCGAGAAGCAGCCCGCTGCCTCTAATGCCAACGCTTCGTCGACGAGCCTGCGCGCGGCTTCGGCGGTGCGACCCTGCGTCTTGAAGCCTCCGAGCATCGTCGCCGACTGCGGCGTGAGGCCGATGTGGCCCATCACGGGGATGCCCGCACCGACGATCGCCCGTACGCGCGAGAGCGACGCGCCGGCGCCTTCGAGCTTGACCGAGTCCGCGCCGGCTTCCTTGATGAAGCGGATGGCGTTGCGCACAGCGTCTTCGTCGGACACCTGGTACGAGCCGAACGGCATGTCGCCGACGACGATCGGTCGTCGCGCCGCGCGCGCGACCGTCCGCGTGAGGAACAGCATCTCGTCCATCGTCACCGGGACCGTCGTGCCCTCGTGCCCGAGGACGACCATCGCGGCCGTGTCGCCGACGAGGATCACGTCGACGCCTGCGTCCTCGGCGAACCGGGCGCCGGGGGTGTCGTAGGCGGTGACCATCACGATCTTCGCGCCGCGCTTCTTCATCTTCGCGAGCTCCGGCAGCGCGAGCTTTCCAGCGGGAGGCGTGCTCATGACGTGTCTCCTTCGAGTGGGACGTTGTCGATCAGGCGGGTGGAGCCGACGTGGACGGCGGCGGCGAGAACGGGTGGGTCGAACGGCGCCGGCTCGACGTAGTCGACTTCGAGCCCGGATTCTTCGAGTACCCGCCGGGCGGTGGCGGCGTCGCGCGTGCGTAGGGCACGGGGGAGAGCGAGAGCGCGTTGCCGCTCCTCGGGCGAGAGACGTGCGTTCCGCGAGGAAAGCGCGAGCCCGTCGGTGTCGCGCACAGTTGGAATCGCGCGCAGTTCGAGGTCGAGCGCCAGGTCGCCGATCATCCGGCGGAGTACCTCGACTTGCTGGGCGTCCTTCTGACCGAAATAGACGAGATCCGGCCCGACGATCGAGAACAGCTTCAAACAAACGGTTGCGACGCCCCGGAAGTGGGTCGGACGGAACGCGCCCTCGAGGGTCGACCCGATCTCGGTGACGTCGACCCAGGTCTGGAACCCAGGTGGGTACATCTCGCTTGCGGTAGGCACAAACGCGAAGTCGACGCCGACATCTGCCGCGAGCGCGAGGTCGCGTGCCTCGTCTCTTGGATACCCGTTCAGATCGGCGCTCATCTCGAACTGCGCGGGGTTGACGAACAGGCTCATCACGACCGTCTCGCACTCGTCGCGCGCGGCGCTCACAAGCGCGCGGTGCCCGTCGTGAAGCGCGCCCATCGTCGGCACGAGGCCGATCACCCCGTCACGGAGCGGCGTGAGCGCGGCGCGGATCTCGGGAATGGTGCGGCACGTTCTCACGCCGGCACTCCGCTCGGACGACCGGCCTGGAGCGCGGTGAGCTCTGCAAGCGCGCGGTAGGCCGCCTCGAGCTCCGGTCGCTCGGCGCCGATTGCGTCGAGATGCTGTTCGACTGTTGCCCAGTCGCCGCGCTCGATCGGCCCGGTTAGCTCGAAGTCGTTCTCGATCGTGCGGCGCATCAACGGCTCGAGCGCCTTCGACGGCGCGCCGGCCGACTCGAGGAGCGCTCCCGCTGCGCGTCGCAGGGTGACGAGGTAGTTCGACGCCACTGCTGCCCCCGCATGGTACGCGGCGCGGCGCGAGTCCTCGAGCACGAACGGCTCGAGGCCCAGCGTTCGTGCCAGCTCGAAGCCGATCGCGCGGGCTTCGTCGCCCTCGGCCGTGACGGCGGCGTAGGCGCCGTCGAGCTGCTCCGGCCCGCGGCGCATGGTGAAGGTCTGCAGGGGATGGAGTCCGAAACGGCGGTCGTGGGGGTCGAGGGCCGCGAGCGGCGTCGCGCCACTGGTGTGCGCGATCCACGGGCCGACCGCGACTTCCGCTGCCACCTCGGCGATCGCGCGGTCGGGAACACAGAGCAGCACGACGTCGGGCATATCGCCGCCCACGGCGACACCCCGCTCCGCAAGGCGGGCGGCTACTACCGAACCGACACGGCCGGCGCCGATGACCTGAACTCTCTCGAACACGCACGCTCCAGTTCCGTCGGGATACCGGGCGAGTGCGAGTGTACCCCTACGGACTAAGCGACTGCACGATTCGAGCTTCGACCGCAGGCCATTCGTCGTCGAGCACGCTGTACCACGCCGAGTCGCGGCTTACGCCCTCGCGCACGAGCATGTGCTTACGGTGAATCCCTTCGAAGGTCGCACCGAAG
>JBBQPW010000059.1:0-10648 GCA_038216845.1 Gaiellales bacterium
AGAGCGTCCACGTCTCCCCGAAGTCGCTGCTCCGCCAGACACCTGTGCCGTGCCATTCGCTCGCAGCGGCTGCGTAGATCGAGCCCGAGACAGGATCGTGCACCGCGTGGTAGATCGGCCAGCCCTCGCACAGCGGCCCACGGATGCTCCAGTCTTGCCGGTCAGCGTCGCTCTCCATGATGAACAGGCCCTTGCGTGTTCCGACGAGTAGAACGGTTTGCGTCATCAGTCGTACCCTCCATCTCGCACGTCTCGTGTGGTTGTCACGACTCTAGACCGTGCGAAGCACCCGAACTCATCGGTACGCCGCGTGACGACTTCGTCAGAACGACCCGAGCGTCCAGGCCGATCGCGCCGTCGGGTGTCGCGAGCAGCGGGTTGACCTCGACCTCGGCGATCTCCGGGCAGGTTGCGGCTAAGCGGGAAAGAGCCGCAGCCGCCCGTGCCACCGCGGGCACGTCGACGGGTGCACGGCCGCGCGCTCCGGTCAGCAGCGATGCCCCGCGCAGCGACAGGATCAACTCCTCCAGCTCGTCGGGCTCCGCCGGCGCGAGCGTGACGGCCACGTCCTGGAGCACCTCCGCGTACACGCCGCCGAGACCAACGAGCACCAGCGGGCCGAAGCGCGGATCGCAGCGGCAACCGACGATCACCTCCACCGCACCCGCGGACGTCACCATCTGCTCGACCACGTAGTTTTCGGGCGAGAGCGCAGCCTCCATCCGTGCGTGAGCCTCTTCGAGCGCGGCTGGATTCGCGAGGCCCAGAGCGACTCCGCCGGCGTCCGACTTGTGGAGCAGGCCGAGCGCCTTCAGGACGACCGGGTAGCCGATGTCGTTGCCCGCCTCCACGACCTCGCTCGCGGAACGTGCCGTCCGGCACTCGGCGAACACGACGCCGGCGGTCTCGATCAGGCGACGCGCGTCGAGGTACCCCTCGCCCTTCGCAATCCCCGACGGTGTCGTCGCGTACTCGGGAACATCTCTCCCTGTGCCGTTGGCCATCGCGACCCGCGCGAGCGCCCCGAGCGCCCGCTCGATCTCGTGGTATACGGGCACGCCCTCGGCGCGCAGCAGCTGTGCGGGCGGCGCGTCCGCGTACATGAGCTGGCACACGAGCGGCCGGCCGCTGTCGCGTCCCGCGGCGGCCAGGGACCTGGCGACCTCGAGCTCGCGTTGGGCCAGCTCGTCGCTCTGGTGCGTGTAGCCGCCGAGGTAGCCGACCAGCAGCACCGTGTCGACCTCCCCGGAGCCGAGCAGGGTTCCGACGACCCGCGTGTACGAGCCGAAGTCCTGCTCGCCGGCACCCGCCAGATCGACCGGATTCGCCGTCGACGACGTCGCGGGCAGATCAGCGGCGAGTGTCTTGCGGAGTGTGTCCGAGAGCTGTGGCAGGTCGAGTCCGACGCCGCTCGCGACGTCGGCGGCGATCACACCGGTGCCGCCACCGTCCCCGACGACTGCGACCCGACGTCCGGGCGGACGGTGCGGGGCAAGCAGGAGCTGTGCAGCGTCGACGAGTTCCCGCGGCGTGCCGACCCGGACGATCGCCGCCGCCCGGCACGCGGCGTCGATCGCCGCCGACGCGCTGACGAGCGCCCCGGTGTGGGATAACGCGGCTCGTTGCCCCGCCTCGCTGCTGCCGGCGGCGAGCAAGACGACCGGCGTGGCCGAGGCCCGCGCCGCACGCGCGAACGCGCGCCCGTCGCGGAAATCCTCGACGTACGCGGCGATGACGCGCGTGTGCGGATCGGTCGCAAACGACTCGACGAGCGCGGCAGCGTCGAGATCAGCCTGGTTGCCGATCGACGCGACGCGCGACAGGCCCAAGCCGGCGTCGGCAGCGATCTGCGCGACCTCGTAGCAGAGGTTCCCGCTCTGCGAGATGAACCCGATCGGGCCAGGCGCGAGCCCGTCGAGCCCGAGTTCGACCTCGGCGGCTGCGTCGCAAAGGCCGTTGCAGTTGGGTCCGAGGAGCACAGCACCGGCAGCGCGTACGCGCTCGACGACGGCTGCCTCGAGCGTGCGACCTGCTTCGCCGCTCTCGCCCAGCCCGGCGCTGATCGCGACTATTGCTCGGGCTCCGGCTGCGAGCGCCTCGTCGACTGTCTCCTCGAACACCGCCGCGGGAACCGCGAGAACGACGAGCTCGGGTGCCGTAGGGAGCGCCGCCAATGATGCGTACGTCGGCTTTCCGAGCACCTCCCCACCGCGCTTGTTGACGAGAAAGACGTCGCGGCGATGAACGCCGCGTAGCGCGCCGCGGGCAAGCCAGTGGCCCCACTTCGCAGGGTCACTCGACGCACCGACGACGGCGACCGAGCGTGGGTCGAACAGCGGCCGCAGGTCGCGCACTCGGAGAGCCTACGCAACGAGCGGAGCACGTCATCCGACCAGTGGCCGAGTCGGACGGTGCTCGGGGATCAATGCGCAGACGGTGTGCCGCGAACGTGACGTCTTCCCACAACCGGCGTGAGGACAACGCTCCCGCCAGCCCCGACGACTGTCACGTGACAGGCGAACGGTCGGGACCGTCACGCGGATGTGACCGCTTTCGGTCAGTGCTACGCCGAGGCAGCCCAGAACGCCAGTCGAGAACGCCCGCCCGAGCGGCGGGACTGCCTGCGACGGCGAGCAGCTACCGCGTCTGCGGGAAGCCGAGGTTGACGCGACTCGTCGCCGGGTCGGGCCAGCGGCTCGTCACGACCTTGCCTCGGGTGTAGAACTCGATCCCCTCCGGCCCGTAGATGTGCCGGTCGCCGAAGAGCGAGTCCTTCCAACCGCCGAACGAATAGAAAGCAACGGGCACGGGGATCGGCACGTTGATGCCGACCATGCCGACGTTGACGTCGAACTGGAACTGCCGGGCGACACCGCCGTCGCGCGTGAAGATCGCCGTTCCGTTCCCATACTGGTTGTCGTTCACAAGAGCGAGCGCCTCGTCGTAGGTTCCGACGCGAACGACCGAGAGAACCGGCCCGAAGATCTCGTCTTTGTAAGCGTCCATCTCGGTCGTCACGTGGTCGAGCAACGACACGCCGAGGAAGAAGCCCTCGGCGGGGGCTGTCTCGCGGCCGTCCGCCAAGAGCGTCGCGCCTTGCTCGGTACCCGAGTCGAGGTACGAGGCGACCCTGTCGCGGTGCGCCTCGGTCACGAGCGGACCCATCTCCGAGTCGGGCAGCATCCCGTCGCCGACCTTGATCTTCGGCAGCCGCTCCTGGATCGCGCCGACGAGAGGATCGGCGACGTCCCCGACCGCGACCACGACCGAGATCGCCATGCACCGCTCACCGGCCGAGCCGTACGCCGCGCTCACGGCAGCGTCAGCGGCCATGTCGATATCGGCGTCTGGCAGCACCACCATGTGGTTCTTCGCCCCTCCCAGAGCCTGCACCCGCTTACCGTTCCGCGTCCCGGTCTCGTAGATCGAGCGCGCGATCGGCGTCGAGCCGACGAAGCTGATCGCCGCGATGTCGGGATGCTCGAGCAGTCGCTCCACCGCGATGCGATCGCCCTGGACGACGTTGAAGACGCCGTCCGGCACTCCGGCTTCCTTCAACAACTCGGCAGCGAGGATCGAAGCGGACGGGTCCTTCTCGGACGGCTTCAGGACAAACGTATTTCCGCAGGCGAGCGCCGGCGCCCACATCCACATGGGCACCATCGCGGGGAAGTTGAACGGCGTGATCCCGGCGACGACGCCGAGCGGCTGCCGGATCGAGTACACATCGACGCCGGTGGAGGCCTGCTCCGAGAAGCTGCCTTTGACGAGCGTGGGGATGCCGCAGGCGAACTCGATCACTTCGAGCCCTCGCGCAACCTCGCCCATCGCGTCGGAGAGCACCTTGCCGTGCTCGGCGGTGAGCAGCTTCGCGAGGTCCTCCCGGTGCGCGTTGAAGAGCTCCCGGATCCGGAACAGCAGCTCCGCTCGACGCGAGAGAGAAACGGTGCGCCAGGCGCCAAAGGCGGCCTTGGCAGCGCCGACGGCGCGGTCGACCTCCTCGACCGAGGCGAAGTCGACGGCTGCAGCCTGGATGCCGGAGGCAGGATTGAACACAGGCCCGCTCCGGCCGGAGGTGCTCGCGACGAGCTCGCCGCCGATCCAGTGATGAATGCGCCGTGGCTCGGGCGCGTCGGTGCGCTCGGGGGCGTCTGCAAGCTCGGTCATCGAACCCTCCTCGTCGTCTGAGGAAGGAGCGTAGCGCGATCAGCCCGGCGAAACGCCGGTGGAGGTCAACCTTCGAGTCCGGCTTCCGCAAGCGGCCGGCGTCCCCAGGCGAACGAGTTCTGGTACCAGCCAATCAGCGGCTCGAGCGTGACACCGCGGCTCGACGAGTGGACGAACCAGCCATTGCCCAGATAGATGCCCATGTGACCGATTTGATTCGGGCTCGAGAGCAACCCGCGCGGGCCGAAGAAGACGATGTCCGCCGGCTGGAGGTCTGCCTGCGCGACCCGTAGGTCGGGCGTGACCTCGCCGCTCATCGCATACGTCGTTCGCCCCCTGAGGCTGTCGGTCAGTGTCGGCGCGCCTGGATACGGCTGCAGCTTGTACACCCGCCAGACGAAGCCCGAGCAGTCGAAGCCGCCCGGCACGACCGTGCCGTCCCACAGCGTCTGCTGTTGTTTCTCGGAGGTCCCTGTCCAGACGTACGGGTCACCGACGAAGCGAAGCGCGCGTGACAGCACCGTTCGCTGCCATTCGGTGAGCTCCGGGAAGGAAAATGTTGCGGCGCCGTCGAGAACGCGTTGCTTCTGCCAGTCGACGACGTCCATTGCCTGCGCAAGCGAGTAGGCTGCCTCCGCCCGGGTCGCGGGCTGCCCAGGGAGCAGCTCGAGCGCATCCGTGGCCGCCGGATGGTTCGTGCGCAGTCCGAGCAGCCGCGCAACCGTTTCGGTGCCGAGCGAGGAGATGGGCATAAGCCCGGCGTCGCGGGCCGCAATCCGGATCGTACGCGCCGCCGGCTGCATGCCAAGCGCCGCGACGAGCCGCGCATCGAGCTCGCGGATCGTGACAACCACCGTCGGATCCGCCGGCGGCTCCATCGGACGCCCCCAAGCCTCGAGCGCTGAGGCTAGATCGCCCCGCGTCACTTGGCCCTGCGGCTCGAACTCCTCCACGCTCGGCCCCATCAGACCGGCCGCGACGACCGTCGCGATCTGAGGGTCGGCCCAGTGCAGCACCGCGTCGTTCAGCTGCTGCGGAGTATCGGCCCGAGACGCCACAGCCGTCGGTACGCACAGGCACGCCAGCACACACAGCAGCGAGAGCACGCGACGCATGAGGTCGGTATCGACCGACCCTGCAACTCCCTTGAAGCAGAACCCTCGGACGGGTACATCGTCCCTTTGAAGGTGTTGCAAGCGCCCGCGGAGCCGGATTCGCAACCGGTCGTGAACCAGTGCCGGCGTTGCGCCGACGAGCCGTGCGCCGAGCTGGGCGTTGTCGTTGAACTTCACGGCTCGCGAAGTCTGGGCGCGCAGCGGGAGCCGTCCGATACTCTCGCCACTCAGTGAGCGCAACCTCTGCAGCTGCCTACGACGACTGCCTCAGTGCCTCGTGGCTCTCGGCGCGACTCGGCGTCGACACAGCTCGGATCGACCGTCTCCGACGAGCGGGCGAGCTGATCGGCGTCCGCCCAACCGGTGCGGCCGAGTGGCTCTACCCTGCGTGGCAGCTCTCGAATGGCGTGCCGCGGCCGGTGATCTCGCGCATCGCCGCGGTGGCCCGCGATCGTGGCCTGAGCGAACAGCGACTGTATGACGTGCTGACGATGCGGGCTGGACTGGGGCGCCGGGGCGGCTCGGATTGGCGCCTCGCGGATCTCATCGCCGACGGCGAGGACGATCAGGTCGTCGCAGCCGTTCGAGCGGCGTCGTAGCCGGCGAGCACACGATCCGCGCGGCGCTACGTGCGCTGGAAGGGGCCGATCCGGTCGACCGTTTGACGGCTCTCAGCTTTGTTGCGAGCCTGCAGGTCGAGTTCGACGACGACGAGCGGCATGCAACCCTCCGGCGTGCCGAGCTCCTACTGGCAGCCGGCGGAAACCCACGCCGGGAGCTCGACCTCGGCGACCGTGTCGTCACGGCTGTCGCCGACGATCTCGACTCTCCGGCCGCTCGCGCCCAGCTGCGCTCCGCCCTCGAGGCGCTCGCGGCCGAGACCGTTGACCTCGCGGAGACAGACGCGGCCCGCCTGCGGCTCCTGGGTGACCCCGACCTCGCTTGGCTGTGCTTCGCCCGTGCGCTCCTCGCCGACGCGGTCGCCGAATAATCAGGCCGCCGCGACGCCCGCGGCGGAGACGATGCGGACGTCGCCGCTGACAGTGCGCGCGCGAATCTCCAGCGCAGCACCGCCCTCTGCGGGCGGGCCTTCCTCGGTCGGTAGGTCGGACGAGATCGAGCCGCTCACGGAGGAGGCGTCGATCCACACTCGCAATCCCTCGCGTACGCCCACACGGACGTCGCCCGAGACCGACTGCAGGCGGATCTCGCCGGACTCGACCGAACCGACCTCGAGATCGCCCGACGCCGACCCGAGCGACACGCCTGCAAGCGCCCGCCCGACCTGCACGTCGCCCGATGCGAGATTGATCGACAGCTGACCCCGACAGATCCTCACGGCGACGTCTCCCGACGCGCTCTTCACCGTCCCGGAGCCGCCGATCTCGGCGATCGACACATCCCCGCTCGCGGTCGCAACACGGACGTCGCCGTCGACCGCATCGAAACCGAGGTCACCCGAGGCAGTCTTCGCGTCGAGCTGGCCGAGCCGGCCCGTTGCCCGGACGTCGGCGCTCGCCGTCGAGACGTCCAGCCGAGTTCCGAATGGGCAGGAGATGCGCACACCGATGCTCGCGCCGCGTCCGAAGCCGATCCACCGTTTCGGCGCATCGACGACGACCTCGTAGATCCCGCTGTGCTCGACAAGCTCGACGCGGGTCTGCTCGACCGCCTCCCGCGAGGCAGCGTTGTTCCGCAGCGGCTCGACGTGGACCTCGACCCGGCCGGACCCTCCAGCGCCAGTTCCCGCGCCAGTCTCGACGCACGAGACCTCGACAGCACCCTCCGCGATCGAAACTCGTGCGTCGACCTGACCTAGTGTCTCGAAGACGTGCATCACGCGTCCTGGGCACGCCGAAGGGACCGACGCAGACGGGACGCCGGGCGGCGGTCGATGCGAGCCTCGGGGATCTGGCGTGGCGGCCGATCGTCGGCGTTGGGAAGCTCGACGTGACCGAGAAACGAGACATAAACAGGCATGGTGCTCCTCTCTCTTCGTATTGGCCGTGCGCGGCTAGGACTGGGCGTAGCCCTGTAGACGGTTTCCGGTGCGAACGCGTGCCGGCCGCGAGTCGAGCGCACGGCTGAGCGTCCGGACAATCCAGGTGTTCGTCGAGACCTGCTCACGCGCGGCGGCCGCCTCGACTGCAGCCTTCAGCACCTCGGCGAGGCGCAGAGTTATGCGGGCGCTCGACTCGTCACCCGTGGTTGGTTGTGGCTCAGTGGCTGGCTCGGGCTCGACAACGACGACGAGCTGCGGCTCGCGGCCCGACAGGCGAACTTCGACGTGACCGGAAGGCAGCTGCGCTGTGACGTCGAGCGCAGCCTCGCCGAGCACCTCGAGGAGGCGGAGCTGGAGCGACGAGCCGAGCGCATCCGCCAGTCGCCGAGCCGCTTCCGCGGTCGCCTGGTCGCCGAGAGCAGCCGCGGCAGCAAGATCGCTCTGGATCGCAGACACGTGTGGGGTCAATTGCATGACCACAGTATGACATCATTATGATGTCTATCAAGTGTCTAGTTGACACCAACGCCAGTCCAACCGCTCCATCGTGTATGGTCGGTTTCTCGCCCCGCGACGCCGAAAGGAGGCCCTGAATGCGCATGAAGAACCGTGTCAACCGCGTGACCGTCGGGCTTTCCGGCGTCACGTCGAGCTAGCAGGGCGTCCGCCGCAGCCAAGCGACCGCCCGTCCGCACGAGGCGCGGCCCTCCCACGGTGGCGTGGCGCGCAGGAAGGAAGAGGCATGTCGAGCACCACCTCCGTCGATCCGCCAGATCTCTCGTCCTCGCAGACGATCAAGCACCTCTTCCCACTCTGGCGGGAGCAGAAGCGGCTGGTCTCGATCGGTCTCGCGTGTGCATTCGTGTTCACCGGGCTGTCGCTCGCGATCCCGCTCATCGTCCGTTATGTCATCGACAACGCGATCGACGGGAACGACCACCACCTCCTGTTCCCGCTGCTCGGCGCGATCGTCGCGGTGTCCGCGGTGCGGTTCGTCGTCAACTTCACCCGCCGGTATGCGACGGCGCGTGTTGGCATCGCGGTCGAGGCACGGATGCGGGGTCTGCTCTACGAGGCCTACCTCAACTACCCGCGTGCGTTCTACGACCGCCACTCCACCGGCGAGGTCATCTCGCGCGCGACCAACGACATCTACCCGGTGCGCTACTTCATCGGCTGGGGGGTGGTCCAGGCGCTGCAGAGCATGATGATGATCGTCGGCGCCGCCACGGTCCTGCTGATCGTGAACTGGCGGCTCGCCGTCCTCGCCGCGCTGACGATGCCGCCGATCGCGCTGCTGACCTGGCTGTTCGCGCATCGCGTGTTCCCGATCTCGCGCAAGGTGCAGGAACGCAAGGGCCACCTCACCGAGGCATCGGACGAAGCCGTCGTCGGGATCGAGATGGTGCAGGCGTTCGGACGCGAGAACGACGTCCGTGACCGCTTCGGCGGGCGAGCCGAGGCCGTGCGCCGCGAGACGATGAATCAGGCGACCGTCGAAGCTCGCTTCCTACCCGGGCTTCTGTTCCTGCCGACGCTAGGGATCGCCGCCGTCCTCTTCTTCGGCGGCCGCGACGTCGTCCACCAGACCCTCACGATCGGCCAGTTCCAGCTCTTCATCACGCTGCTGCTCCAGCTCGTGTGGCCGCTCGAGGCGCTCGGCTGGATCATCAATCTCGGCCAGCGCGCGATCGCCTCCGCGAGCCGCAGCTTCGCGTGGCTCGAAGGGATCCAGCCGCTCGCCGAACGCGCGGAGCCGCTCACGCTCCCGTCAGGCCCGCTCGCCGTCCGCTTCGAGGACGTCCACTTCAGCTACCAGACGGGCAGCGAGGTGCTCCGCGGAGTCGATCTCGCCATCGAACCAGGCGAGGTCGTCGCCGTGTGCGGCGCCACGGGAACCGGGAAGACGTCGCTGCTCAACCTGCTGCCGCGCTTCTACGACCCGACGGCCGGGCGAGTGCTCGTCGGTGGCGTCGACACCCGGGATGTCGCGATCGCCGAGCTCCGCCGCTCGGTCGCCATCGTGACCCAGAAGCCGGTTCTCTTCTCGGTGCCGCTGCGCGACAATCTCCTCGCCGCACGGCCGGATGCCGACTGGGACGAGGTGCTCGCCGCCTGCGAGGTCGCCGGCGTCGCGACGTTCGCGGGAGAGCTCCCGAAGGGCTACGACACGCTGATCGGCGAGCGCGGCGTCAACCTTTCCGGCGGCCAGCGCCAGCGCGTGGCACTCGCACGCGCGCTCATCGGCGGAGCCCGCGTCCTCGTCCTCGACGATCCGATGTCCGCGGTCGACACGGAAACGGAACGACAGCTCGTCGCAGGGCTTCGCAAAGCAGTCGCGGGGCGCACCGTCTTCATCTCGAGCCAGCGCCTGTCGACGATCCTCGTCGCCGACCGCGCCGTCGTGGTCGAAAACGGTCGCATCGTCGAGGACGACACGCCGCGCAAGCTCCTAGGTCACGGCGGTGCGTTCAGCCGCCTGTTCGGAGACGAGGCACTTGCCGCCTAGTCCGCACATCGAACGCCGCACAGGGCTTTCGCGCCTCTGGCGCTACACGGCCGGCCGCCACGGGCGGATCGCGGTCGTGATGGTGCTCGCCGCCCTTTCGGCGGCCGCGCCGGTCGTCGGCTGGCACCTCGTCGCCGACGCGGTCAACAAAGGCATCAAGCACGACAACCAGGCGCGCCTGGCGATCGACGTGCTGGCCTATGTCGGCGTCAACGCCGCCGCCTGGCTTCTCGGGTCGACGACGTGGCTCTGGCTCGCCCGCATCGGCCAGCAGGTCGTCTACGAGGTACGGCGTGATCTCTTCGATCACCTGACGTCGCTCTCGCTGCGCTACTTCTCACAGCAAAAGGCGGGCTGGATCATCGCTCGCCTGACGAGCGACGTCGACGCGCTCTCGGATGTCCTGAACCAGGGGTTGACGACGCTCGTCGTGAACACGCTGACGCTGATCGCGGCGATCGGCGGGCTGTTGATCCTCGACTGGCGACTCGGGCTCGTCGCCCTGTGCGTCACGCCACCCGCGATCCTCTGCACGCGCTGGTTCCAGCAGACGTCTCACGTCGCCTTCACCGACGTGCGGACGAGGATCGCCGCCGTCACCGCGCAGCTTGCGGAGTCGGTCGCGGGCATGGCGGTCGTGCAGGCGTTCAACCGCGAGCGAGCTTTCCAGCGCGAGTTCGACGACCTGAACGAGGCGAACCGGGTGTCGAATGTCTACGCGCAGAAGCTGTCGTCGGTCTTCTTCCCCGCCATCGAGCTGCTCGGGATCGTCGCGCAGGTCGCAGTGCTGTACGCGGGCGCACGTCTGATCGACGGCGGATCGCTCCAGATCGGCACGCTGATCGCCGCCGTCGG
>JBBQPW010000060.1:0-10581 GCA_038216845.1 Gaiellales bacterium
GAGGATGTTGAGCCCCTCGGCGTACGCGGCCATCAAGCCGTACTCGATGCCGTTGTGGACCATCTTCACGAAGTGGCCCGAGCCGCTCGGGCCGCAATGGAGGTAGCCCTGCTCCTCTGGCGTCGGATCGCCGTCGCGCCCCGGCGTACGTGGCGCGCCGGACACACCGGGCGCAAGCGCGAGGAAGATCGGATCGAGGAGCGCGGTTGCGTCGTCGGATCCGCCGATCATCAGGCAGAAGCCACGCTCGAGCCCCCAGACGCCGCCGCTGACGCCGACATCGACGTACTCGATCCCCTGCGGGGCGAGCTCCTTCGAGCGCCGCAGGTCGTCGTGGTACCAGGAGTTACCGCCGTCGATGACCACGTCGTTCGCCGCGAGATGAGGCGTGAGCCCGCCGAGGACCCGGTCGACGATCGCTACCGGCAGCATCAGCCAGACGGCGCGTGGTGGTTGCAGCTTCGTCGCGAGATCCTCGAGCGAGGCGGCGGCGACTGCACCATCGGCTTCAGCAGCCTCGACCGCGGTCGAGTCGAGATCGAAGACGACGATCTCGTGTCCGGCGCGCAGCAGCCGCCGCGTCATGTTTGCCCCCATCCGACCCAGTCCGACCATTCCGAGCTGCATGCGACGTCTCCCTTCGTCTGGCGGGCGTGCTTTCGCCGCGAGCGTAGCCTCTCCGCCGGTGGCTGTCGGGGCAGCGTGACACCCGACGCGGCGCGGCGTGCGCTCTAGGAACTACTTCTTGGACTTGGCCGCGACGTACGTGAACGTTCGCGACCCGAGGAGCGAGCCGTAGCGCGCGTCGGCCCGAGGGCCGAGTCCGGGCCAGACGTACCAGGTGTACACGCCGGCTGCGAGCTTCCGTGGCTTCCCGCCGTAGGTCCATTTCGCGGTGAGCTGCAAGCGGGCCACCGTCGGCCACGTCGACAGCACTTTCACCGAGCCGCGCCAGAGCTGCACGTTGTAGTAGCCGGCTCCAGCGAGCGGCGCCCACCGGAGGAGCGGCGGTCTGGTCACGCGCTGCGCCTTCGCCGGGCTCGTGAGCGCTTCGACCTTGGGTGTCGCGACGAGGACGACGCCCTTCGAACGGTTGCCTGCCCGGTCGTATGTGACGATCAGGAAGCGATACGCGGTCCCGTTCACGAGGCCCTTCGTGGTCACGGTGTTGCCTATGCCGTCGTAGATCTCTCGGCCGGCGCGCGGCGTTCCGACGACGAACTCGGTGATGGCGATACGTACGACATCGTTCGGCACGCGGTTCCACGAGAGCGTCACGAGGCGGTCGCCCGCCTTCGCCTTCGCGCCGATCACGTCTCCGGGGGGCGTCAGATCCGGCGGCGGCGCCTTCTGCCCGACGGGGAGGACGGTCACCGTGACCGACTTCTTCGCGACGTTCCCGGCCGCGTCCGTCGCGGTGAAGACGACGGTCGTCGGGCCGATCGGCAGGACGTTGGGCATGTCGTTTGTCAGCGTCGGTGTGGAGACGAGGTCGCTGGCCGAGATCCCCGCCAGGTAGGCGACGACGGCGGGGTCGGTCTTGCGTGCGCCGGTCGCGCCGGTCGCGGTGAAGCTGACGTTCGGCGCGTTGATCGCCGGTGCGGTCGTGTCCTGGATGATCACGTCGAATGCGCCGGTCGCCACGTTCCCGGCCGTGTCGCTCGCGCGGCACGAAACGATCGTCGTGCCGAGTGGAAACAGCGTTCCGCTGCCAGGAGTGCACGTGATGGCCGACGGGAGCAGCGCTCCGCCGCCGTCGGACGCGCTCACATTGAAACTGGCGACTGCGCCATTCGGACCGTCGGCTTCGCCGATCCGCGTGGTCGGAAGGGAAAGCACTGGCGCCGTGGCATCGACCTTCCAGGCGCGGGACGCGGTGGCTGAGTTGTTCGCGGCGTCGGTCGCCTTCACCGTGAAGGTGTGGTTCCCGTCGGCGAGCCCGCTGTAGGCGGCCGGCGATGTGCACGTGGCGAACGCGCCACCGTCGAGCTGGCAGGTGGTTGCGCCCTCGGAGGTCGTGAAGTCGAGCGAGGCGGTGCGGAGGTTCGACAACGCCGCCGGCCCGCCGGTGACGCTCACAGCAGGAGCCGTGTTGTCGACGACGGTGACGGTGAAGCTCTTGGGTGCCGCGGGGTTCCCGGCGGCATCCGTTGCGTTGCAGGTCACGGTTGTCACACCGAGGGGGAAGCTCGATCCCGAGGCAGGGGCGCACGTGGGCGTGATCGACGCCGGCCCGTCTGCAGCGGTTGCAGTGTAGGTGACGACCGTCGAGGTTGCGTTGTTGATGTTCACGCGGATGGACGCGGGCACGGTGATTACCGGTGGGGTGGTGTCGGAGACCGTCACCGTGAAGCTCGTGGGCGCCGACGTGTTTCCTGCGGCGTCCGTCGCCGTGCACGTGACGAGCGTTGCCCCTAGTGGGAAGCTCGATCCGGAAGGGTGATCGCAGCTCGGTGTCCCGCCCTCGGTTGCGCTCGCACTGTAGGTCACGTTTTCCGTCAGCACGCCGTTCACGGGGGGCGCCGTGAAAGACGGCGGAACCGTGAGCGTCGGCGGGATGGTGTCATGCACGACGACGGTGAAACCCTGCGAGTTGGTGTTTCCTCGATTATCCGTCGCAGTGCACGTGACCGGGGTCGAGCCGTACGAGAAGCTCGATCCCGAATTCGGGCTGCAACCGGCGGTGGACACCGTGCCTGCGTCGTTCTGCGTGGCCGTGTAGGTGACGGTGGCCGGTACGAGGCCGACTACCTCGACGGTCGGGTTCGGCGACGGAAGGGACAGGGACGGAGCAGTCGTATCGGTCACGGTGATCGTGAAGCTGTCCGAGGCCGTGGTGAGATCGCCGGGGTCGGTCGCAGAACACGTCACGAATGTGCCGCCGTACGGGAAGTCGCTGCCGGAATCGTGGTCGCAGGAGAGCGCGACGGGGCCGGTTTCGGTGTCAATGGCGCTCGCCGAGTACGAAACCGGATACGGCCCTGGACCGTCGACGGACACGGTGAACGAGGAGGGGAGGGTCAGCGTCGGCGGATCCGCGACCGCGCTCGGCACGACCAGGAGCGCGAGAGCAACCCCTGTGAGCACGAGTAGCTGACGGACGCTCATGCCGTCTTGCTCAGTATCTGCGCGTTCAGAATGCCGAGAACGACCGACAGCCCTACCGCTGCCAACCCAACTCTGATCGTCGCGGCTCTAGCGGGATGCAGTCCTGCACGCATGACGACCACGCGTGTCGGCACCAGAGAGAGCGCGAAGAGGCCGAGTGCTCCCACGATCAGCAGCAGCCGACCAAGGGTGCCGCCGCCGTCGCCGCCGCTTCGAGGGTCGATGGCCCCGACAACGGCCGGAGCGGGCACCGCCACCTTGACGACAGGCTTCACGATCTGCGGCTTTGTCGGCCGCGGCTTCGTCGGAACCTTGACGATGGCCTTCTTGGGCCTGTGCGTCACCTTCGGCTTCGCCTTGGCCACTGGCTTCGTCACGGCCTTCGTGACGGTCGTGGGCGGTGGGGTGACGGCCCGTGTCGTGGTTATGACATGCGTGGTCGGCGGTGGTGTGGAGACGGCCGGTCTTGGAGTCGTTGTCGTAGGCCTGGTCGTCGTCGTTGGCACGGGAGCCGGATCGGGCGAGGGCGTCGCGGACGCGGCCAGCGCGGTTCCCATGCTTGTTGGGATGAGTGCAGCGCTGAGCACCGCGACGCCCCACGGTGGCAGCCGGATTCCCCTGGACTCCCCCATACTCCCCCCAACCAAAGACCCATCTGTCCCTGCCCCTGGCTCTCATGGTACTTCGCTCGCGGAGTTCGTCTAGAGCAACGGGAAGATGCGCAGACTCAACTGAACCGACCGGGCACCTACGTGATGCGCGTGGAGCCCGGTGCGGTGACCATCGCCCACGACCACGCCGGGATGAAGGAGGTCCTAATCGTCGTGGACGGCGATCTCGTCGACGATGACGAGGCTGTGTTTCACCCGAGCGAGGTCGTGTGCTACGACGCCGCGACTCACCACAACTCGCGCACCGAGACCGGTTGCACGATCGTCGTGTTCGAGTGGCGTCGGGGACAGACTTCAGTCTGTCCCCCACACGATTTCTCAGGGACAGACTAGGTCTATCCTTCGCACCGTTCTTGGGGACAGACTGAAGTCTGTCCCCGGGTTTAGGAGCTTTCGCCCGACTCGATCCGGCGGATGCGCCAGTCGATCGACGATGCCATCCGCTCGAGCTGGGTCAGGAACTTCTCGCGATCGGTCTTCGCCGTGTCCTCCAGCTCACTCACCTGCCGCGTCAGGGACCGGAGCTCGCCGCGCAGGTCGCGCGTGTCGGCCATCGACACCGGCGCCGGCGTACCGTCCGCGCTCGGGACGACGGCGCCGGCCGCAACGCCGTACGTCTCCAGCTCGTCGATGCGAGCGGCGAGCTCCTCGACCTTCGACGGGCCGCGCCGGCTCATCAGTTCGGCCAGAGCCCTGTCGTGCTCGCTGAGATGGAGGCCGAGCCGTTCGACAGCCATCAGCACCCGCTCGACCTCCTGCTCGAAGACGTGCGGCACCAGCTCGGCGCTTCCCGTGCTCGTGGTCGTGACCGGCGCGGGCCGCGCTGCTATCCGCGTCTCGAGCTCCTCGAGCCTTTCTTCGAGCGCGGCTCGGCCGGCGTACCAGAGCTCGGCGTTGCGCGAGAGGTCGGCGGCGAGGCTCTCGGTGGCGGAATCGGCGCCGCCCGGGCGCGTTGCGAGCCGCTCGGAGAGTCGCTCCTCGAGCCGCGACTCGATCTCGCCCGCGACGGCTTCGAGATCGGCCGCAGCAGACGCTTGCGCCGGGAACTCGGACACGCGTCGAGCGAGGTCGTTCAGCCGGTCTTCGATTCCGGCGATCAGGTCCGGCGACGCTGCAGGCGGCGGGGTGGCTGCCAAGGACGAGAGCGAGCGCGAAAGGTCGTCGATCTGCTGTCCGACCTCGTCGAGTCGTTCGCCCAGCGTGTCGAGCCGAGCAGGGTCGCCGGGAGGACGCGACGCCAGCCCATCGATGCCCGCCCTGAGGTCGGCGAGGTCGGAATCGTGGTTCGAGCCCGTCGACGTGGCCGCGGCGGCGTCGGCGAGCTCGTCGATACGCTCGGCAAGGCGCCACACCCGATCGCCCAATCCGGCTTCGACCACGGGCCGGTTCGTCAGCTCCTCTACGGTGTGGGTGAGCCTGCGAAGGTCGTCGTTGCGTTCGAGCTCGGCGAGCCGTCCGCTGAGCATCTCGAGCCCGCTCGTCAGCTCGGCTGTCGCGGCCGCCTGTGAGTCATCGGGCCCGGCATGGGTGGTTGGCAGATCCGCAACCATCCGCGCGAGCTCCTCGACACGGGCGGCCAGCGCCGCATCGACGGGCGGACGTGAGGCGAGCTCTTCGAGTGCCGCACGCAACTCGTCCGGGACATCGCCGCCGACACGCGCGCCCGCGTCGGCCACGAGAGCGTCGACACGCCGTGAGAGATCATCGAGCCTGCCAAGGAGCTCCGGGCTCTCAATCGGTCTGCCGGCGAGGTCGGCGACCTGTGCCTGGAGACTCTCGAGACGAGAATCCTGCGTGAGAACCGCAACCAGCTGGCTCAGTCGGTCGACGCGATCCGCCACGTCCGCGTCGCCTGTCGGTCGCGACGAGAGCTCGTCGATCTGGTGGGTCAGATGATCGAGTCTCGCCGCGAGCTCCCGGTCAGTCGCCGGCCGGCCGGCGAGTTCTGCGAACCGCGCCTCGAGATCCTCGATCGCATCGGGTCCGACAGCGGGCTCCTTCGCGGCGGCTTCGAGTCTCACGGCCTCGATCGCGGCTGCGAGCCGCGCGAGCTCCCCGGACGAAGCCGTCGAGCTCGCCTCGGTGTCGTCACGCGCCTGGCGGATCGCCACCTGGAGGTCGTCGAGCTTCGCGCCGAAGTCGGTGAACGCCTCAGCCGTTGCATCGGTTCGGCGCAGCGCGGTTTCGATCGTCTCGGCGAGCTCCCCGAGGTGCGCCTCGAGCGCCGCCGCGTCTACTGCGGAGTCCGTTCGCCGTTCGAGCTCGGCGAGCGTCGGCTCCCAGGTCGTCATTCGACGCGCGAGATCCGCTACCGCGTGCTCGAGCGACTCGGTCGATGGTTCGCTGCGCAGGACGTCCTGCAGCGCCGCCTCGACCGCGCTCAGGCGTGAGGCCAGGACGCCGTCGTCGGGCGCATGCCTGGCGGCGGTCAGACCGATAGCGCTGCTCGACCCGGCGGCGACGCCCGAGTACGGTGCGCCGTCCTGGGTGTGCATCCACTCGCTGGAGTCCGACCATTGCTCGGCGAGGGCGCTCGCCAGCTCGAGCCGTGTGATGGTTCCCGCCTCGACGAGAACCTGTCCCAGTGGTTTGCCCGTTCGCGCCTGGACGTTGGCCGCCTCGTCGAGCTGGGCGTCGGTCACATACCCGTGCGATCGGAGAATGACGCCGATGGTGCGCCGATCCGATCCCGTCGAAACAGCCGCGTGCTGACTCATCTCACGCCCGCCCGTAGCTCGTGGTGGTCAGGACCGCGGTGCAGCCCGCCGCGGGCCGCGGTAAGCGAGGCGAGAGCCGCAAGTGAGGCCACCACCCGGGTATCGGATCGTCCCTCGTTCTAGCTACTCACTCGTCTCAGGGACGCCAACCGGAATCGCCCGCGGTGGGCGACCCGGGGGACCCATGTCGGTCAGGCCCGCGTCCTTGCGGTAGACGGCGCCGACGGCCTTCGACCGTGCGAGGCCGACCATGCCTACGATTACGAGACTCAGTGAGCCGGCGAGCACGATGCGGATGCCCGTCGAGTTCCCCCAGGCCTCGTGTGCGAGGACGGGTGCGAGTGCGACCGGAACGAGGACGTTCAATCCGAAGACCACGGGAGCTACCTGCGTGACCGGTCGCTGCTGCAAAGCCGACATCTCGTTGAGTTGGCCGACAACGGAGACCGCGGTGAGGGTCGCGAGCCATACCGCTGCGGCGATCCACGCGGAGCGGGACATCTCGTCCGTCGCGAACTTGGTGCCGAGACCGGCGAACGCGTACGCGACGCCGGCACTCCCCGCGACGAGCAGCACGGGAGCATGGCGTCTCAGCCCGACGATGTACGGCAGCGCGACGGTCGCCGCTAGCGCCGCCAGGATGACCGCGAACGTCACGCCGCCGGTGTGCTGCGGTGAGTGGGAGGGTGCCGCCCAGCCGAGCCCGGCAAGCCCGAGGGAGACGGCGAGGACACTCGCGATCTCGTTGGGCCCGACGTGCTCCCCTAGGGCACGCGCACCGAAGATCAGGAGAAAAACGAGCGACGCTGCGAGCGCCGGCTCGACCAGGGTCAACGGGGCGAAGGACAGCGCGACCGCTTGCAGCACCCAACCCAGCACGCCTGTGATCGCGCCTGCGAGCCAAAGGGGTCGCCGGATGAGACGCCCGAGGAGTGCGAAACGGAGCGTGTGTTCCCGGGGCGCTTGTCGGGCCTCGATCGCCTGCATGCCGACTGCAACGCTGTAGAGCGCGGCGGCCGCGAGCGCGACGAGCACACCGGCGAGCTGATGATTCATCGCGCGCCGAGACCGGTTGCGGCGGCAGCGTCGCCGGCCTTCTCGGTCGCGAGACGACGCCGCAGCAGCCCGGCCATGTTGTCGCAGGCGCGCCGGGTTGCCGTGATCGGGTCGGCTCCGTCCTCCGCCGCGGCGGCCATCAGGGCGAGGAACGAGTCGCCTGCACCCACCGTGTCGGCGAGCCCGAGAACCGGGTCGACGCGGATCTCGGTCGCCAGACCCTCGGAGAGGACGACCGCGCTCCGTTCGCCTCGGGTCACAACGACCACCGGGACCCCAGTTGCCTGTGCAGCGGCAGCATCGATGCCGCCGATGAGCGCGTCCGCCTCCTCTTCGCCGAGCTTGAGGACGCTGATGCTCTGCAACGCTTGCAGATCCAGAGGTCCCTCGAGACGGATCGGGCCCAACCGCCGTGGTCGGGCCGGCCCCTGTCCGTCGAGGTAGAGCCGTCGGCCGCTCCGGCCGAGTGCAGCAAGCGTCTCGGCAGTGAAGTCTCCTCGTAGCTGGGTCCCGCAGACGATGCTGGTACATCCGGCGAGATCCTCGGCCATCCACGTCTCGAGATCGTGTTCGGTAAACGGGTCGCCGATCGCGGTGACCTCTTCGGACCACGTGCCGTCACCGTGGAGCGTGACCTCGAAGACGGTTGTCAGCTGCGACGGCCCTTCGACGATGCGCAACCCGAGGTCGTGGAGTGGGCGCCGGAGGTCGGTGCCTCCACCATGGGTCAGCACGACGGCCGGCCACACGTCGGCGATGGCGCGAGCTGCGAAGATCGGTGCGCCACCAAGCCGTTCCTCGATGCGACCGTCGGGCCACTGTGTTCGGTCGAGAACGCTCTGCCCGATGAGGCCGATCGTCTGCATGGCCACTACGTGATCTCGCGTTCTACCGTGAGCCAGGCCGGCCGACCTATACGTCGTGTTGCGAGCCACGCGGCCACCCCGTCGACGAGCGGTGTGGCGACGAGTGCCGCTCCACCGGCTACCACGTCGAGGACGTAGTGATTCCCCGTCGCAATCACCGAGTAGGTGACGAGCAGCGGGTACAGAACCCAGAAGCTCCGTACAGCGACGTTGCGTGCGAGCAGGAAGCCGGCCACCCCGAGCACGACCGCGTACGACGCATGCAGGCTCGGCATCGCAGAGTTCGGGTTGTTCAACGCCGTGATCAGCGGAGAGTTCAGGTTGACCGCGTTGGCATTGAGCGTGTCGACGAAGCCGGCGCCGGGTATCGCGCGAGGCGGGGCGAGCGGGTACAGGAACATGACGACCACCGACACGTAGTTCGCCGCCAGAAGGGCGTTCCGCACTCGTGCGAAATGCGTCTGGCGCCGTACGTAGACCCACAGCAGAAACACCGTCGAGACGGTGAACTGCGAGATGAAGTAGGTGCGGTTCGCGATGTCGAGGAAGACGTGTGGCGCCCGAAGCGTCCAGTCCTGGACTGCGTGCTCCCAGTCGACGCCGAGCGTTCCTTCGAGGCCGAGCAGCCCGCGCGCGTTCGCGATTGCCTCTCCGTTGGCCCGCCGGCCGTAGATCCCCGACAGGGCATAGACGATCTCGAAGCTGCCGAGTAGCGCGAATTGGAGCCCCAGGTGGCGCCAGCCACGCGGTGCGAGCGTCCGGAGCCAGGCGGCGGCCTGCGGGTGCTTCGGTCGAGCGGACGCCTGCTGACCCCCCGTCACGCGTCCAGTCTACGAGACCCGTCGCCGAAGGCGGTTCTACGAGGCGAGAGCATCTGTCAGCCGACTCTGGAACTCGGCGATCAGTCGCTCCGAGCGCGAGAGGAGCACGCCGTGCTCGACCGCTCCGGCTCCCGTTCCCACCTGTACGCGCTCGACGAGATCGCGATCCTCGGCGCCGACCTGGTTGTCGAGGGCGATGTAGTCGGCGATCCATTCCTCGCCGACATCTGCTCCGAAGAAGTAGTCGAGGTATCGATGCGTGCCTCCGGCTGTGAGCGGAACAATCGGTCCGATCGACAGATTCGGCTTGCCTGGCATGACGTTGATCGCGGTGTTCGGGAAGAGGAGATGGAACTGACCGCGAGCGATCTCGCCGACCGCGTCATAGACCCCGCCGCCGCCGTTTCGCGGTGCTCCGAACTGGCTCAGGAGCCCGGGCCGGACCTCCAGCGCATACGCGTCGGCCGCGACGTCGATCGCCTTGGAGAAACTCGGGTGAGCAACCGCGCAGTGGTAGCACTCGAGGAAGTTCTCGGTGCACACCTTCCAGTTCGCGTCGTACTCGCTCTCAGTGCGACGACTGAAGACCAGCGTCTCGATGTCGAGGCCGTCGGCCCTCAAGAGGTCGGGTAGCTCCCCAAGGACATCGACGAGCGGAGAAGCCTCGGTGTCGGGGTTCGCAAAGACGAACGGCCCCCAGGCCTCGACCCGGATCGGAACCAGGCCGAGCTCCGACGGGTCGAATCCCGGCTCGCGGTCGGAGCGCGGAGCGTTCAGCAGTGTGCCGTCGAGGCCGTACGTCCAGGCGTGATACGGGCACTGGAGCGTTTCCCGCCGGCCCTCGCCGACGCAGATCACCGAACCGCGGTGTCGGCACACGTTGACGTAGCCTCGGAGGTCCCTCGTCCGGTCGCGCACGACCACGATCGGCAGGTTTCCGGCGCGGGTCGCGAGGAAAGAGCCTGCCTCGGCGAGCTGGTCGGCGCGGCCCGCGTACTGCCACGAGCGTCCGAAGATCCGCTCCTGCTCGAGCGTTAGGACGGCGGGATCGCTGTACCAGCTCCACGGCAGCGTGCGGTTGTCGGCGAGCGTCGTCACCGCGGAGACTGTAGTCGGCCGCTTGCCTCCAGCAGCTCGAGCACCTCGTCGCGGGGGAGGGCCGGCACGAGTCTCCCGTCGCGTCCGACGGTGTCGACGGCTGCCCACAGCGCGTTGAGAACTGCTTCCTCAGTTGCTTCCACCGCCGCCGCGAAGAGCTCGTCGAGGTGTGCGTCGGGCACGAGCTCGATCGAAACGCGGTTCGCTCCGGCGTCGCGCGGGTAGCGGCGCGTCGAGAAGGCGA
>JBBQPW010000061.1:0-10519 GCA_038216845.1 Gaiellales bacterium
CGTGACGGTGAGTTGCTCGACCGCGAGCAGGAGATTCGCGACCTCGTAGGTCGCGCGGAACGCGTCGGTGATCGTGAAGTAGAAGACGGTGTCGATCGAGATCGTGACGTTGTCTCTCGTGATCACCGGCTGCGGCGGGAACGTCACGACCTGTTCGCGCAGGTCCACGAACGGACGGCGCAGGCGGTCGATGAACGGGAACAGGAAGTGCAGGCCCGGTTCGAGCGTGCGACTGTAGCGGCCGAGGCGCTCCACGACGCCGGCACGCGCCTGCGGCACGATCCGCACCGCCTGCACGAGCACGATCAGAACGAAGAGGATGAGAACGGCGGCGACAATCAGTGCCGCGATGTTGCCTGCCATGACTGGACTCCCTCGGTAGGCGGGTGACGAGTTGACTCTACAACCGCGGGTCGACCGGCTCGCTCTCGAGCGCGAGAACCGAGAAGACGCACTCGTGGACACGTCGCAACGGCTCGCCGCGCGTGAAGCGCTCGAGCCCTTCGATACCGAGAGCAAACTCCCGTAGAGCGAGTGCGCGTTTCGCGCCGAGCCCTCGCCGTCGCAGCCGCTCGAGATTCGCGAGCTCCGTGTACTCAGGCCCGTAGATGATGCGCAGGTACTCGCGCCCTCGGCACTTGATCGCCGGCTGCGCAAGCCCGCGGCGGCCACGCGCGACGAAGTCGTGAGGCTTGACGACCATCCCTTCGCCGCCTGCCTCGGTCAGCTGCTCCCACCACACCGTCGCCTGAGCCTCGCTTTCCTGGTTCGTCGTGTCGACGACCGTGTTTGCTGTCGAAATGATCACCTGACGACCAGCGGCATCGGTGAGCCTCTCGAGTTGCTGGAGATGCCAGGCGTGTGTCTTGTCGACATGGACCGCACCCTCGCTGGCGAGCAGGTGGAACGGTGCGAGCTTGAGATCGTCGATCGAGATCACCGGCCAGCAGTAGCGGCGGTACGCCTCGACATAGCGGTTTGCATCGTCGAGCCGCGTCGCGAGCTGATCGCGAATCGCCTGCGTACCGTCCAGGAGAGGGGCGCGGCCGATTGCTGCGACGGCTTCGGTGAGCCCGGCAGTTGCAGCGGCACCGACCGCCGCGTACTGCCGGCGCACGAGTTCCTGAGCCTTCTCCGACCAGGGCATCAGCTCGCAGTCGAGCAGGAGCCAGCTCGTAGAGAGCTCGTCGAACAGGCCGGCGTCCTCTGCGGCGGCGCGCACGCGCCCGAGAAGCTCGGCTTCGAGGGCCTCGTCGCCGAAGAAGCGTCGGCCGGTTCGGGTGTAGCAGGCGCCGGCGCCCTCGCCCACGACGCCGAACGCGCTACGGGCGGCCTCCTCGTCGCGGCAGACGACGACAATCGCGCGCGATCCCATGTGCTTCTCCTCGCAGACGACGCTTGCGATTCCCTCGTGGCGGAAGTAGGCGAACGCTTCAGCTGGGTGCTCGAGCAGGTCGGGGCGCCTGCTCGTCTCCGAGGGAGAAACGGTCGGTGGCAGGTAGATGAGCCACTTCGGGTTGATCGCGAAGCGGCCCATGACCTCGAGAGCGGCGATCGCGTTCTCCTCCCGGATCGTCACGTTGCGATACAGCCGAGTCGAGACCAGCCGCTTCCCGAGCACGTCTTCGATATCGAGCAGCTCATCCTCGCGCTGCTGCGAGGTCAGCGCCTGCGGTGCGACGTCCTCGGGCAGGAACGGCTTGACCGACGGCACGTAGTTCGCCCTCGCGGGAACGCTGACGAGCTCGTTCTCGGGGTAGCGAAGTGCGGTGAGTCGTCCTCCGAAGACGCAGCCGGTGTCGATGTTGATCGTCCGGTTCAGCCACTCCGGCTCGGGCACCGGTGTGTGCCCGTAGACGACCGTCGCGTCCCCCCGATACTCGGTCGCCCAGTTCCAGCGGACGGGCAACCCGAACTCGTCGGTCTCGCCGGTGGTTTCCCCGTACAGCGCGAAGTCGCGAACCTTGCCGGAACCGCGACCCTGCATCTCGGCCCTCATTCCCGCATGGGCGACGACGAGCCGGCCCTCGTCGAAGACGTAGTGACTGACGAGGCCGTCGAGGAAGCGGATGATCTCGGCCTTCGCTGCCTCGCTCCGCTCGTCGGGGAGCTCTGCGACCTCCCGCAGGCTCGCATCGAGGCCGTGCGTGATCTGGACATTGCGACCGCGCAACGCCCTGACGAGCTTGACGTCATGGTTTCCAGGCACGCAGTAGCCGCTGCCCGCCACAACCATGTTCCGCACCAGCCGGATCGAGTCGAGGATGCGCGGCCCGCGGTCCGCGAGATCGCCGACGAAGACCGCCCGACGCCCCTCGGGATGCGCGTGTACAGGACCGCCTTCCGGGAACTCTCCGTCACGCTGCTCGACAAGCCGGTAGCCGAGCTCTGCGAGAAGCTCCTCGAGCTCGGTGCAGCAACCGTGGACATCGCCGATCACATCGAGCGGTCCCGAGAAGTCGCGGAAATCGTTCCAGAGCTTCGTTCGCCCGACCACAACTCCATCGACCTGCTCCGGCGAGGTCAGGATATGGACACCGCGGAAGCCTTCGCGCTGGAGCCCTTTGAGCGACCGCCGCAGCTCCCGCAACTGGTTCGAGATGACGTGCGGGCCGAAGTCACGGTCAGGGCGCTGTGCGTTTCGCTCGCGGCACACGCTCTCCGGCACGTTGAAGACGATCGCCACCGGGAGCGCGTGGTACTCACGGGCGAGCGCCACGAGGCGCGTTCGATCGTCGCGGCGCACGCTGGTCGCGTCGACGACCGTCAGCCGGGCCGCAGCCAGGCGCTTGGACCCGATGAAGTGCAACAGCTCGAACGCGTCCTTTGTCGCGCGCTGATCGTTCTCGTCGTCGGAGACCAGCGCACGACACGCGTCGGACGAGACGATCTCGGTGGGAAGGAAATGCCTTCGCGCGAAGGTCGACTTGCCGGAGCCCGTGACGCCGATCAAGACCACCAGCGAGAGCTCCGGGATACCGATCTTGGTCTCTTCGCTCACAGCTCGAACACCGCCATCTGGGTCGGTGAGCCGACCTCATCGTCGAGGGGTCCGATCGGTAGGAACCGCACCCGATACCCCGAGCGAGCCGACACCGTTCCGGCCCAGCCCTCGAACTCGCCGCGCGTCCATTCGAAACGGTGGTCGCGGTGGCGAAGCTGCCCAGCGGGAAGACCTTCGAAACGGATGTTGTACTCCCGGTTCGGCGTCGTGATTGCGACCATGCTCGGTCGCGCATGCTCGAAGACCACCCGCTCGAAGCCGGCAAGACGCGGCGGATCAAGATGCTCGATCACCTCGAGCGCGACAGCGGCATCGAAGCCCGCGAGCCGCTGGTCACGGTAGGTGAGCGCGGTCTGGAAGAGTCGTACTCGGTCGCGCTGACGCGGCGCGAGCCGATCGAGGCGAAGCCGCCTGTTCGCGATCTCGAGGGCGCGATGCGAGACATCGACGCCGACGATCTCCTCGTAGGAGGAGTCAGTCATGAGAAGGCCGAGCAACCTGCCGCACCCGCACCCGAGATCGAGAACGCGTTTGGCGCCGCTCGCCTTCAGCACGGCGGAGACGGTCCCGAGGCGCTGCTCATTGAGACGGATCGGCTGCTCGACGGCCTCGTCTTCGGCCTCGCGTACGGTCGCATCGTCCGGCTCGGGCTCCTCCTCCGCGAGCAACTGCTCGAACGCAGCCGTCGTCAGCGACCGCTGGTGCTTCAGATAGCGCGAGACGATGAGCCTCTGCTCGGGATGCGACGACAGCCACCCCTCGCCACGGCGGAGCAGCTTCTCCACTTCGCCGTCGCCGACCCAGTAGTGCTTCTCTGCATCGAGCACGGGCACGAGCACGTACAGGTGCGACAGCAGGTCCTTCAACGTGACCTCGCCTTCGAGCTCGACGGTGAAGTAGCGGCTCTCGCCCCACTCGGGGAAATGCGCGTCGAGCGGATGGTTCACGGCAACCACCGAGTAGCCAAGAGGCTCGAACAGGCTTCGGAGAACGTCTTCGCCTCCCTGGCACGGCAGCACGGAGAGCCTCGCCCGGAGCGGCAGCTCCTGATCCACGAGCTCCGGCCGAGCCGAGCATCTCCCGGCGAGCGCCGTGTTGAACACCCGTGAGATGGCGACGCTCAGGAACGACGAGGCGACGTACGGCCGGTCGTTCACGTACTGATCGAGTCGGGGGAACTGGACGCCGCGTCAGATCAGCCCAACCGGGTCGACGTCGAGAAGGAGAGCCGCCGTACAGCGCTCGTTCGAGACCTCGGGATAGAAGACGTGCGCTTACCCGAACGGGAGCTCGAACGACTGAACGCGGGCGGGGTGCTTGTGGAGGAGAAACCCGAGGTCAGACGCAGGCGGACGAGAGAGCGTGACGGTGAGCAGCATCGAGGTCTCTCCCGCTCGGTCGTCCGGAACCCTCGGTCACGGGGCGCACGCTACCGGGATCGGCGATCAGATGCCACCATGCCGATTAGGCGCCTGCGTCAGACTCGACCGACCAACCTCGACTGTCCCGTGACCCATCCTCGACTGTCCCGTGACAGGCGAACACACGGGACTGTGACCGATTGCGAGCGTCTTTGCGCAGCCGGCCACAACCTCAGAGATCATGCGACGGCGGTCGGCCGCTTCGACTGTCCCGTGACAGGCGAACACACAGGACCGTGTCCTGTTGCGTACGGCTTAGTGCGGCGTGTGACCTAGCCGCCGGCGACTGCTGCTGTGACGCCGCTCGCGGCCAGCGCGGCTTGCGCCGCTGCCAGCCGCGCCAACGGCACGCGGTACGGCGAGCAGCTCACGTAGTCGAGCCCCAGGTCGTGGCAGAACGCGACCGACTTCGGCTCGCCGCCATGCTCGCCGCAGATGCCGAGCTTCAGCCCTGGTTTCTCGCCCCGGCCGCGCTCGACCGCGAGCCGCATCAGGTCGCCGACACCGTCCTGGTCGATCGTCTCGAACGGATCGCGCTCCAGAACCCCCGTCTCGAGGTAATGCGCGAGGAACCGGCCCGCGTCGTCGCGCGAAAGGCCGAGCGCGGTCTGCGTGAGATCATTCGTGCCGAAGGAGAAGAAGTCCGCCTGCCGCGCGATCTCGTCGGCGCACACGCAGGCCCGCGGCAGCTCGATCATCGTCCCGATCAAGAACACGATGTCCGGCGCCTCCTCGGCGACGACCCGCTCCGTCAGCTCGCGCAGGCGGCGCAACTCTTCCTCGAAGCCAACGAGCGGATGCATGATCTCGACCAGCGGCGGCTCCGCACTCCGCTCGCGCAACGCCACGGCAGCCCGCGCGATAGCGCGCACCTGCATCTCGTAGATCTCCGGATAGAACAGCCCAAGCCGCGCGGCGCGGAAACCGAGCATCGGGTTTGCTTCGTGCAGGGAGTTCAGCCGCTCGCGCGTGCGTTCGTCCCTGACCTCGTCGAGCGACGGCAGGAACTCGTGCAGCGGCCAGTCGAGCAGACGAATCGTGACCGGGAAGCCCTGCATCGCCTCGAGAATCCCCTCGAAATCGCCCTGCTGGATCGGCAAGAGGCGGTCGAGGGCCGCGCGCCTGCCTGCCTCGTCGCGCGCGAGGATCATCTCCCGCATCAACTCGAGGCGATCCTCGTCCTGGAACATGTGCTCGGTCCGGCACAGGCCGATGCCCTCCGCACCGAACTCCCGCCCTTTCGCCGCATCGGCGGGCGTGTCGGCGTTCGTGCGCACGCGCAGCCGGCGGATGTCGTCGGCGAAGCCGAGGATGCGGGTGAAGTCGTCGTTGAGTCGCGGCGGCACGACGGGCACCGCGCCGAGGATGACCTCGCCCGTCGCGCCGTTGATCGTAATCAGGTCGCCTTCGCGCAGCGAATGCCCGGCGATCTCCACTGTTCGCGCCCCCAGGTCGACCGTGAGCGCGTCGCAGCCCGTGACGCACGGCTTCCCCATGCCACGCGCGACGACGGCCGCATGCGAGGTGAGACCGCCGTGGGCCGTGAGGATGCCGCGCGCGTGGAGCATCCCGTGGAAGTCGTCGGGCGTCGTCTCCCAGCGGACGAGCATCACCGCCTCGCCGGCCTTGCCACGCGCCTCCGCCGTGTCCGCGTCGAGCACGATCGCTCCCGACGCAGCACCCGGCGATGCGTTGAGGCCCTTCGCCACGACTTCGACAGGCGCGTCCGGGTCGATCATCGGATGGAGCAGCTGGTCGAGCTGGGCGGGATCGATACGCGTCACGGCCTCCTCGGTCGAGATGACACCGTCGTCGACCATGTCGACCGCCATCTTCAGCGCGGCTGCCGCGGTGCGCTTCGCCGTCCTCGTCTGCAGGAGATAGAGCCGCCCGTCCTCGACGGTGAACTCGACGTCCTGCGCGTCGCGGTAGTGCTCCTCCAGGCGTCGCAGCGTGTCGAGCAGCTGCTTGTAGGCAGAGGGCAACGCGGCGCGCATCGCCTCGATCGGATTAGGAGTGCGGATTCCCGCTACGACATCCTCACCCTGGGCATTCGCGAGGAACTCCCCGTAGAGCCGCTGCTCGCCAGTCGACGGGTCACGCGTGAAGCAGACGCCGGTTCCCGAGCCCTCGCCCTTGTTCCCGAAGACCATCTGGACGACGTTCACCGCGGTCCCGATGTCGTCCGGAATGTCGTACGTGCGTCGGTAGACCTGCGCACGCGGCGAGTTCCACGAGTCGAAGACTGCCCGCGTCGCGCGGCGCAGCTGCTCGGCCGCATCCTGCGGGAAGGTCGAGCTCGTCTCCTCCTCGTAGATCCGGCCGAAGCTCACGATCAGCTCGCGCAACTCGTCGGGGCCGAGGTCGACATCCTGGAGAGCGCCTGAGCGTGCCTTCAGGTCGGCGAGCGTCTGCTCGAAGCGGTGCCCCGGCACGCCGTCGACGACCTCGCCGTACATCTGGATCAGCCGGCGGTACGAGTCGTATGCGAAACGAGGGTTGCCGGTCGATGCGGCAAGACCTTCGACCGCCGTGTCGCTGAGCCCGAGGTTCAGGATCGTGTCCATCATCCCCGGCATCGAGACGGCGGCGCCAGAACGCACCGAGACCAGCAGCGGATCGAGGGGGTCGCCGAAGCGCTTGCCAGACCGTTCTTCCAATGATGCGATGTGCGCCGTGACCTCCGCGTCGAGCCCGTCGGGCACCGAACCGCCACCGCCGAGATAGGCGCGGCACGCGTCCGTCGTGATCGTGAAACCGGCGGGCACGGGTACCCCCAACGCGGTCATCTCCGCAAGGCCGACGCCCTTCCCCCCGAGGAGCTCCCTGCCGCCCCCTGAGTCCTCGTCGAAGTCGTAGACGAACCGTACGCTCGGCAAGCCACGATCAAAGCACAAGCCCGGAAGCAGTGACGAAACGGCGGTCCTCGCTCATGATGAGTGCGGGGAACTGGTCAAGGGGGTTCGGGAGCGTGAAGGGAATTGTGGCGCTGTTGGGGCTGAGCGTGCTGAGCGCGTTCGTGCCGGGCGTGCCCGGCGGGATGGTTGCGGCGATGATCGTCGCGTGCGTCGTAGGACTCGCCGCCGTTCGCTTTCACGACGCGGCCGACACATTCGCCGTGAGCGAACACCCGGAAGCCGGAACGACTCTTCGGATCGCGCGGTTCTGCGACGACCTTGCGGTGGCACTCTGTGTCCTCGCGCTGCTGTACGCCGTTCATCCGCTCTGAGATTGCAGAGAGTGAGAGACTGTTGCCGGTGGCGGGTCGGATTCTCGCGTGCGGCGGCGACGGCGACTTCACGGCGTTCCTGCTCGAGCTGAGCGATCGCGCGCGACCACGCGTGTGCTATCTGCCGACCGCGGCTGCGGACGACCCGGCTCGCATCGTCGGCTTCTACGACCGTGTGCTGCCGCACGACTGCGACCCGTTCCACGTCGAGTTGTTCGGCACACCACAGCAGCCGGCCGAGCGAGTCGCAGCCGCGGATGTCGTCTGGGTCGGCGGTGGCAACACCGCGAACATGCTCGCGATCTGGCGCCTCCACGGGATCGACACGGCGCTGCGCGCGGGCTGGGAGCGTGGCGCCGTGCTCGCAGGCGCGAGTGCTGGCGCGAACTGCTGGTTCGAGGGCAGCGTGACCGATTCGTTCGGGCCGCAGCTCGCGCCGCTCACAGACGGGCTCGGGATTGTCCCCGGCAGCTTCTGCCCGCATTACGACACTGAGGAGCTGCGCCGCCCGACCTACCGGCGGCTGGTGGCGGACGGCGCGCTGCCATCGGGCCTCGCCTGCGACGACTTCGCTGCGGTGCTCTACGACGGGACGGAGCTTGCCGAGGTCGTCACATTGCGCGCAGGGGCGATCGCGTGCCGTGTGACCGCGACAGGCGAGGAACCGCTGCCAGCTCGACTCCTGTGAGCAACGGCTGGGAAGACAGAGCCGAGAGCTGGATCGCGTGGGCGCGGAAGCCCTTCCACGACGCGTACTCGTTCCTCCTCTGGCGCGCGCTGAAGCCGTGAAGGGCGTCGTCATCGTCTCGTCGGCAAGCGCGAGCGGGAAGACGACGCTCGGGCAGGAGCTCGCCCGGCGGCTCGACGCGCCGTTCCACGATCTCGATGCGCTGAACCACGGCCCCGGCTGGACCGAGGCGACCGCGGCCGAGCTACGGGCCGCCGTCGAGCCGCTTGTCGCCGGGGAGCGCTGGGTGATCGACGGCGCCTATCGCGGCAAGCTCGGCGATCTCGTGCTCGCTGCCGCGGACACCGTGGTCTGGCTCGACCTGCCGATGCGCACATGGCTGCCGCGGCTGCTCCGTCGAACTGTACGGCGGATCGTGACACGCGAGGAGCTGTGGAACGGGAACCGCGAGACGCTCCGTGGCGCAGTCTGGGGACGCGGCGCGCTGATCCCGTACGCGTTTCGCAGCTACGCGCGCCGACGTCGGCTCTATCCGATCGAGCTTGCTCGCTATCCCCTCGTTCGTCTCCGGTCGACCGCGGATGTCGAGCGCTGGCTCGCGGGAGTGTCGAGCGCTGGCTCGCAAGAGTAGAGTCACCGGACCCGAGCCGAGAGGAGCGCGCATGGCCTTCGAGGAGCTGAAGCAGCGTCAGAGCACCGCGTGGAGCAGCAGCCCGTTCGAGAAGGTTGCGGCGTCGATCGCGGACGTTCACGAAGCGGTCGTCGGCAGCCTTCACCCTGAACCGGGCGATGAGTGGCTCGACGCAGCGTGTGGCACGGGCGAGCTGGCGTTCCTCGCCGCAGCGGCCGGTGCCCACGTCACGGGCATGGACTTTGCGGACACGCTCGTGGCCACCGCGCGTCGCCAGGCCGACGAGCGCGGACTGCACATCCACTTCGATGTCGGCGATGCGGAGGCGATGCCGTATCCCGACGACCAGTTCGACGTCGTCTCGTCGACCTTCGGCGTCATGTTTTCGCCGAACCACGCCGCAGCGGCGAGCGAACTGGCACGCGTCGCGCGGCCGGGTAGCCACCTCGGCCTCGCGTGTTGGACTCCGAGCGGTGGCGTCGGCGAGATGTTCAAGCTGTTCGCACGGTTCCAGCCTCCGCCGCCGGAGGGTGCGGGCGCGCCTCTCGCCTGGGGTAACGAAGCGCACGTCCGAGAGCTCCTGGGCGATGACTTCGAGCTCACGATCGAAGAGCGGACGTCGACTCACCGAGACTCCTCCGGGCAGGCGTACTGGGACTTCATGCTGTCGGGCTTTGGACCGCTGAAGTCACTCGACGCATCACTCGACGACGGCGGACGTCAAGAGCTCATGCGGGCCTGGAACGACTTCACAGAGACAATGCGCGAGGGAGGCGAGATCGCCCACCATCGCCAGTACCTGCTCATCCTGGGGACGCGCCGCTAGCCGGCTCGGGTTCCGTCAGCGACGGGCGCGGAAGCGCATCTCGGCGAGCCACGCGACCGCGCGCAACCCCATCCAGAACGGCGTCAGGATGACGTAGAAGAGGACGTCTGCGACCACCATCAACGTCCACCAGAGCGCCCAGTAGCGCGCGGGCACGCCGCCCTTCTCGGCGAGATCGCGCTTCACTGTGACCCGATCTCCTGGCTCGCCTGCGCGCGACGTCGCTGATCGACGAGCCGGATGATCCGCATCGCCGTTTCTTCGACCGAGAGCTCGGACACATCGAGCACCGGGCAGCCGAGCCGGCGGTGGATTGCTCTTGCCTGCTCCAGCTCCTCGTAGATCCGCTCGAGATCCGAGTAGCGGCGATTCGGCGCCCCCATGCTGCGCACTCGCTCGACCCTTATGTCTGCCAACCGGGACGGGTCGATAGTCAGGCCGACGATCTTCGCCGGGTCGATCTCGAACAGCACGGCCGGGGGCTCCACCCCCATCACGATCGGGACGTTCGACACCTTGTGCCCGAGGTAGCCGAGATAGATCGACAGCGGCGTCTTCGACGTGCGCGAGACACCCACAAGGACGACGTCGGCTTCGTCAAGACCCCCCACGCCGTCGTCGTACTTGACGGCGAACTCGATTGCCTCGATCCGCCGGAAGTAGGTGTCGTCGAGCGGCGCCAGGGCTCCCGGCTGCATTCGAGCCGCCACACCTGCCACC
>JBBQPW010000062.1:0-10374 GCA_038216845.1 Gaiellales bacterium
CGGTGATCGGCGCCTCGACGAGCGACCACGAGTAGCCGATGCCCGTCTCGGGCAGATGGCCGTGGGAGAGCGCCCAGGAGATCGTGTAGAAGAACGTCTGGTCGCCGCCCTGGTAGTAGAGCCAGCCGTTGTGCGTGGCGGTGATGGCGAGGAGCCCTACAGCGATCCACTGAGCGACGACCGCAGTCGCGAGGAACACCGTCTCGCCGCGGAAGCGGCCGATACCGCGAGGTTCCGCCCCCAACCGCTTCGCGATGCCGAAGGCTCGCTCGGGAAGCGCTCGCACGTCAGGCGCGCGTGTGCGTCGCCACGTGGGCGCGGAACCAGGCGATGGTGCGCTCCAGCCCTTCGCGCAGCCCGACCTTGGCGGTGAAGCCGAACAGCCGCTCCGCTTTGGAGACATCGAGCAGCCGGCGAGGCTGGCCGTTCGGCATCGACGAGTCCCAGGTGATCTCGCCGTCGAAGCCCGAGACGTCGGCGACGATCTCGACGAGGTCGCGGATCGAGATCTCGTAACCCGACCCGAGGTTCACGGGATCGGCCCCGTCGTAGTGCTCGGCCGCGAGCGCGATTCCCTCGGCACAGTCCTCGACGTAGAGGAACTCGCGCGTCGGGGTGCCGTCGCCCCAGAGCTCGACGCGCTCCGGGCTCTCGTGCATCTTGCGAATCAGCGCCGGGATCACATGCGAGCTCGCGAGGTCGAAATTGTCGCGTGGTCCATACAGGTTGACCGGGAGGAGGTGGATCACGTTCATGCCGTACTGGTCGCGGTACGCGCGGCCGCCGACGAGATGCGTCTTCTTCGCGATCCCGTAGGGCGCGTTCGTCTCCTCCGGGTAGCCGTTCCAAAGGTCCTCCTCGCGGAACGGGACGGGCGTGAGCTTCGGGTACTCGCAGATCGTGCCGAGCGTGACGAGCTTCGCAACCCCGGCGAGGCGGCTCTGCTCGAGCACGTACGCGCCCATCAGCAG
The DNA here is from genome assembly GCA_038216845.1 of Gaiellales bacterium. GTDB lineage: Bacteria > Actinomycetota > Thermoleophilia > Gaiellales > Gaiellaceae > Gaiella. The sequence continues at coordinate 972 of JBBQPW010000062.1, forward strand.
GTTCTCGTACCAGAAGCGCCCCGGCTCGGCCCGGTTCGCACCGATTCCGCCCGCCAGCGCGGCGAGGTGGAAGACGAGCTCGGGCTTGGTCTCCGCGAAGAGCCGCACGACGTCGTCTTCGCGGCGCAGGTCGTGGTCGGCGCTTCGCGGGACGACGATCTCGTGGTCGGCCGCTTGCAGCCGTTCGACCAGATATGAGCCGAGGAACCCCGAGCCCCCGGTGACGAGGACGCGACTCACGTATCGAGAACGGCGGGTCGGGTTCTCTCCCGTTCCTGGCACATCGCTGTCATCCTGCAGACCGGCGTTGCGAGACCGGCGAAGCCGCGCCTTGCGCGGCGGGAGCCGGTCGGCCAGGGGCGGGAGAGCCGGTGGGCAGCCAGTCCACGCGTCCGAGCCAGCTCTCCTTGTGCTCCGCATACCAGCGGATCGTCTGCAGAACACCCTCTTCCCAGGAGACTTTCGGCATCCAGCCCGTCTCACGCGTCAGCTTCTCGTGGCCGACACGGAGCGCCATCACCTCGCTGGCCCCCGGCCGATAGCGCGCTTCGGTCGACACGATCTCGCGCCCTGCCGGCCAGAAGCCGTTCTCCTCGCCGACCCGGAAGATCAGCGCCACCCAGTCGGCCATCGAGATGTTCTCACCCTGGCCGTAGACGTAGACCTCGCCGGGGGTGCCCTCGGCCGCCACGGTCAGGTGACCGCGGACCCCGTCGGTGCAGAAGCAGAAGTCGCGCAGCGGATCGAGCTGGCCGAGCTCGACTTCCTGCCGGGTCAGCGCCTGCGTGATGATCGTTCCCGTCACGTAACGCGGGTTCTGGCGCGGCCCGTAGTTGTTGAACATGCGCGTCACGACACCGGGCACATCGAAGGCATCGTGGTAGTTCATCGTCAGGAAGTCGGCGGCAACCTTCGACGTCGCATAGATCGACTTCGGGTTGATCGGCGAGCGCTCGTGCAGGATCAGGCCGCCGTCTGCATCGAAGTCGTGCTGGTCGGCGACGGACTCGCGCACGTTGCCGTATTCCTCCGACGTGCCGGCGGTGTCGAACTTCTCGAGCTCGAGACCCCAGTCGACGATCGACTGCAAGAGATTCAGCGTGCCGATCGTGTTCGCCATCACCGTCTCGTAGGGGCGGTGCCATGACTCGCCCACATGAGCCTGTGCGCCAAGGTGGAAGACGTACGGCTTGTCGCCCGCGGTCTTCTTCAGCTCACGAACGAGGTAATCGATCGACGTCTTGTCGGTCAGATCAGCGAAGTGGACCTTCAGCCGGTTGCGCAGGTGCCCGATGTTGTTGAGCGCCCCGCTCGAGGTCGCGCGGACGAAGGCGTGGACGTCGGCGCCGAGCTCGACGAGCGCATCGGTGAGGTGGGAGCCCATGAACCCGTCTGCGCCGGTGACGAGGCAGGTCCGGTCGCTGTAGGTGTCCTGGAACTCCTGCCGGAGCTCGTCGAGGGAGGTGTCGGTCCAGGTGGTGTCGATCATGGTGCGTACGATCCTCGGATCGTGGCCAAGCGTACCGTCTCGCCCGGACTTAGAACCCGAATCAAAACGAACTCTTGTGCCGTCGGGGTGGGCTGCGCACGCACGCTGCGGCGTCCTGGGTCGCCTCGATACGTGAGAGAAGGGGTGGGGGTTAAGTCTGTCCCCCACGCAGTTTCCTACGGTTCCCTGCGTCCTTGCATCGCACGCACCCATCCCGCCCCGACGGCGAAGCTTCATTTTGTTTCGAGTTCGTAGCTCCCTCGGCAGCGGTGCGGTGACGGCGGTAGCGCTTGCCGTGCAGACCGGCCTCGCGGCCGTCGTGGGTGTGATCATCGCGAGGGATTTCGGGCGGACGGCCGAGACGGACGGGTTCTTCGCCTCGTACGGCGTGTTCATCGTCGTCGTCCTCGCGGCCACGGCGATTCGCCTCGCCGTTCTCCCGCCGCTCGCGCGAGCCCGGGACGAGGAGCGCCTGGGCTCGGAGGTTGCGGCCTACGCGTCGACGCTCGCGCTGCTCGCGGTGCCGCTCCTTGCAGCCGCGCTGTTCGGCTCGCACCCGCTCGCCTGGCTCCTCACCGGAAACGGGCCGGTCGCCGCGCGTCATGTTGCGGCTCAGACGCTCCCCTGGATGATGGTCGCCGCGGCCCTGCAGCTGTATGCCGGGCTCGCGGCGAGCGCGCTCGCCGCTCTCGACGACTACGTCGTCGCATCGGCCGGCTACGCGCTCGGGAGCGCCTGTGGCCTCGCGTACATCTTCGCGCGTGTGCATACGGACGGGATTCCCGCCGTTGCCCACGGGATGGCCCTCAACGGTGCCATTGCCCTGGCCGTGCCCACCGTCGCTCTCGCAATCAGAGCGCGCCGCGAGGCGATGCCGCACGGCGCGCTCCGGCCCGGCGGCCTGACGTTTGGAGCCCGGGTGCGGGAGATCGCGACGAGCGTTGCTCTGCCGCTCGCCTTGCAGGCGATCTACCTCATCTGCCTGCCGCTCGCCGCGCGAGTGGGGGTGGGCGCGACGACCAGCTTCGGCTACGCGTACCTGCTGACCTCCGCGATCGTCGCCGTGACGGCGTCGTCTCTCGGCCTCGTCACGTCCGTTCCGCTGACGCGCACAGGGCTCGATCCCGGTGCCGCAGCGCGGCACATCGTTGCCTCGTCATGGATCGCCGTCACCCTGATCGGCGCAGCCGCGGGCGTGTTCGGCATTGCGGGGGAACGGATCGTCCGGGTGTTGCTAGGACCGCACTACGGCGCATCGGTCGGTTCCGACCTCGGACGCCTCGTCGTCGTGATGTCGATCTGGGCGGTCGTCGCCGTCGGTGTCACGGTGACGTTCCCGCTCGTGTTCGTCGTCAACAGCGGGCGGCGGCTGCTGCCAGTGCTCGCGGCGGGCGCGCTGGTCGTTCACGTCCCGGCCGCCATCGTCGGTGAGGTGGTCGGCGGCCTGGATGGTCTGGCGGTCGCACTCGCCGCAACTACCGCGGTGATCCTCCTCGGGCTCCTTGCGACCCTCGGCGCCGTGCCGTCGACTGTGAGGGGCCTCGCGATTGCCGCCGCCACGGTGGGCGCGCTCGCGGCGCTCGCGTTCGTCCCGGCGTGGCTCGTGTTTGGGCCGGTGCCGGCCGCAGCCGTGGGTCTCGGTCTGTACGGAATACTCGTCGCCGCGGTCCGCCCGCCCGGCCTCCGTGCCGCGTGGGGCTACCTGCGCGCGTTGTCGTAGTCGCGAGTCTTAGAACCCGAACCAAAATGAAGTCTCGTGCGGCCGTGACGTGTTGTGCACGCACGCTGCCGCGTCCTCGGTCGCCCCGATACGTCACGTATCGAGGCTCCCTGCGTCATTGCATCGCACGCACCCAGCCCGCCCCGACAGCGAAACGTCATTCTGGTTCGAGTTCCTACCCCGTCTTGCGCCAGCGCAGGCGCGATTGCCGTCGTGCTGCCGCCACGACCGCGAGGCCGATCCGCGTACTGAACAAGCGATGCCGCGCAGAGCCGACGACACGCTCGGGCGGAGGCAGGTAGCGGAAGCTCATCCGGCCGCCGATCCGGCCCCCGGCCCAGTCGAACGGCGGCAGGCCCTCGGCGAGCTTGCGCACGATCGCGGTCCGGTAGCCGACCGACCCCACAAGCTCCCAACGGTTGTCGTCGCCAAGTGCGTCGAGCACCATTGCCACTGGCGGCATGTACGCATCGTCGAGCAGGATCCGACCGTCGATCCGGACTCGCGGCGCGATGTGCCACCAGTCGAGCAGCGGATAGGGAAAGCCGTGGGCGCCGTCGATGAGCACGAGATCCAGCTCCCGCTCGGGAAGGCTGGGAAGCACCTCGTGGGACGGCCCGATGTGAAACGTGACAGACGCGCTCGAGATCCCGAGCCGCTCGCAGGTCGAGCGGATCCGCGTCTCCTCGCGTGGATCGGGGGTCACAGCCTGGTGGATTGCCCCCGCCGCCGCAAAAACCACCGTGCTCGAGCCAGATCCTGTCTCGAGCGTCGCCATGCCGGGTTTCACCTCACGTTCGAGCCATTGCAAGGCGGGCCAGGCGAGACCCCAGTACTCGTCGCCACCGCCATGGATTCCCGGCGGGGCCTGGCGGAGCCGCCTGCTTACGAGTTCGGTCACAGCCGTACTCTTCGGGCCGGTATCGAACCTCCCTCCAGCTGGAAGCGTCCACAGTGGTCGCTCCCGGAAATCCAGTCACGCTTCGCGCGGCTCCAAACACGTCGCAGGGCGTTGTCCTCAGTCGCCCCGATAGTGGAGACGGCGTTGGGGACAGACTTAAGTCTGTCCCCAACACAGCTTCCATAGGTTCCCTGCGTCCTAGCCCTGCTCGGTTTTCGCCGACGAATCACGACAGGATTTCCAGGAGAGACCACTAGACTCCGGCGGGTGCCCGCCCGAGCGAGTTCGACGTGAGCCCGTCGCCGCGGCGCGCGCTGATCACGGGCATCGGTGGGCAGGACGGCTCCTATCTCGCGGAGCTCCTGCTCGACGAGGGGTACTGGGTGGCAGGCGTAGTCCGACGCCCTTCGGCGGTGTACGCGGCCAACCTCGCGCGCGTGCTCGATCGTGTCGAGCTCGTCGAAGCCGATCTCCTCGACCAGGCATCGCTCGCGCGTGCTCTTCGCGCGACCAAGCCGCGCGAGGTCTACAACCTCGCTTCGCCGTCGTTCGTACCTCGTTCCTGGGACGAGCCTGTTCTCACCGCGGAGTTCGCTGCTGTTGGGGTGACGTCTCTCCTCGAGGCTGTCCGCGAGGTGGATCCGTCGATCCGCGTCTACCAGGCGTCGTCGAGCGAGATCTTCGGCGAGCCCTGGGAGACGCCGCAGACGGAGCGCACGCCGCTCTCGCCGGTCACACCGTACGGCGTCGCGAAGGCCTACGGCCACTTCATCATCGCGAGCTACCGGCGCCGCTATGGGCTGCACGGAAGCTGCGGCATCCTCTTCAACCACGAGTCCCCGAGGCGGCCGCTCGACTTCCTCCCACGTAAGGTCGCGCAGGCCGCCGCCTCGATCTCACTCGGCCTCGAGACGGAGCTCATCCTCGGTGACCTCGATTCGCGGCGCGATTGGGGATATGCCCTGGACTATGTCCGCGCAATGTGGTTGATGCTCGCGCAAGACGAGCCCGGCGACTTCGTGATCGCGACGGGCGTGAGTCATTCCGTCGGCGAGCTCGTCGAGTGCGCGTTTGCGCACGTCGGCCTGGATTGGCGGACGCACGTGCGAACCGACCCGACGTTTCGCCGTGGTGCAGCCGAGCTCCACGATCTCGTCGGCGACGCCGCTAAGGCGCATGAGCAGCTCGGCTGGGCGCCGTCGGTCAGCTTCGAGGAGCTCGTCCGCCTACTCGTGGACGCAGCGATCGTGGGACTCGCGGAGCCGGGCGGTCAGTTCTCCAGCTCGCGATAGACCTCGTCGTGGGCGCGGGCCGTCGCCTCCCACGTGAAGCCCGCTGCGTGCCGCAACCCACGCTCGCGCCATGTCGCAGAGTGGAGGAGCACCTCCTCGACGGCGTCGATCATCTCCTCGACCGAGCGCGGGTCGAACAGCCGGGCCGCCTCGCCGCACACCTCCGGCAGCGATGCCGCACTCGAGCATGCGACCGGACAACCGCATGCCATCGCCTCGAGCGGCGGCTGGCCGAATCCCTCGTACAGGCTGGGGAAGACGAGCGCGCTCGCGGTGCGGTACAGCCGGGCGAGCTCGTCGCCGGACACCCGCCCGAGGGCGCGAACCCCTGCCGGCGTTGACCCCTCGTAGCCGGTGAGCACGAGCTCCAGCTGGGGGCGGCTCTTGCGTAGCATGGCGAAGGCTTCGAAGAGCCGTGCGTGGTTCTTGTGCGGCCAGCCGAGGGCAGGGTAGAGGAGGAAGTCGCCGCGCTCCTCGTCTCCGGGTCGGAAGCGCGCGTGATCGATCCCGAGGTGGATCGGACGGATGCGTTCTTCCGGAACTCCCAGCCGCTCGACGAGAGTCCGCGCGCCGTGGTGCGAGATCGTCACGACGAGCCTGCTCCGTCGCAGCGTCCACCCGTAGACGAGCTTCCGGTACGCACGCTCGCCGAAGGAGAAGAACTCGGGCAGCTCCTCGTGCTGGACGTCGAGGACACTCGAGACCGCGGGCGGTTCGGTGACGGGCGGGATCATCACGCTGAGTGGGAAATGGATCGCGTCGAGGTCCGCGAACCGACGTCGGATAGCCCTGCTCTGCGTTGCCCTCGTCATCCCGACGATGCGCCCGGCAGTCTTGCGCGACGCCCGATACTCCGACACGAGCTCCGTCGGCAGCCCTTCGACGTCCGTGGCGATCCGCGGCAGGAAGACGCGGTACTCGTGTCTCCCGACCTCGCCGAGAGCGCGAACGAGGTTCCGCACATAGGTCTCGCTTCCGCCCGAGATCCCCGGCACGAGCGTGAGCAGCGAGATCCCGACCCGCACCTGGCGGAGTCTAGTGGTCTCTCCGGGAAGTTCGGTGCCGCACTTCCTGGAGCGACCACTAGTGCCTGTGACTGCCGGGGCTAGAATGCCCCGATGTCGTCTGTGAACGAGGAAACGCCGGGATCTGCAGGGGTTTCCTCGGTCTCGGAGGTCGATGTGGCGGAGCTCTTCGAGCGTCTCAAAGAGGAGGTGCAGCGGTCGGGCGCCGATCCAGGCGCCTCCGGCGGCGGCTTGTCCGATCGGCGAGCCCTGCGCGACGAGGCCGAGCGCTTGTGGCCTATTTCGGCCGACCGATCGCTGCGCCTGCGGCCGGGTGTGCGCGGCGGGCTCGGCACACCGGTCAAGGCGCTGCTGCGGAAGTTGATGCGTTGGTACGTCGAGCCAGTCGCCTACGACCAGCGCTCGTTCAACGCGGTAGCGCTCAGGCTCGTCGACGATCTCCAGGAGCAGGTCGACCGGCTGGAGGCGGAACTCCGCGAGCTCCGCCCGAAGAGATGAGAACTGGCGCATGAGGATCGCGGTCTGCAGGCCGCAGGTGCCCTTTGCGCGCGGCGGCGCGGAGATCATGACCGACTCGCTCGTCGACGAGTTGTGCGCCCGCGGTCACGAGGCCGATCTCGTGACCGTGCCGTTCAAGTGGTACCCCGGCACGCGCGTCCTCACGCAGGCATTCCTCTGGCGGATGCTCGACCTCGACGAGGTGGACGGTCGGAAGATCGACCTGGTGATCGCCACGAAGTTCCCCTCCTACGTCGTACGTCATCCCGAGAAACGCGTGTGGCTGATCCACCAGTTCCGGCAGGCGTACGAGCTCGACGGAACGGAGCTCGGTCAGTTCGGCACGTCAGCCGATGACCGCGCAATACGCCGCAAGGTGCAGGAGCTGGACAGGATTGCCCTCGGCGAGGCGACGCGGCTCTTCGCCACGTCCCGAAACGTCGCCGGGCGGCTCGAACGCTCGACGGGGCTCGTCGCCGAGGTGCTCCCGCATCCGCCGCAGGATCTGCGCTACCGCTGCGATGGGTACGGTGCCTTCGTCCTCTCCGCCAGCCGCCTCGATCGGGCGAAGCGCATCGAGCTGCTGCTCGAGGCGGTTGCGCTCGACCCGGGACTGCAGGCGGTTGTCGTCAGCGACGGTCCCGACCGCGAACGGCTCGAGACGATTGCGCGCGACCGCGGCCTGAACGGGCGCGTCGAGTTCCGCGGTCGGGTCACGGGCGACGAGCTCGCGGATCTCTATGCGCGCTGCCTCGCCGTCTATTACGCGCCCGTCGACGAGGACTTCGGGATGGGGCCGTACGAGTCGTTCCTCTCCGAGAAGCCGGTGATCACGACGACCGACTCTGGGGGCCCGCTCGACATCGTGCACGACCGCCAGACCGGGCTCGTGGTCGCGCCGGAGGCCGGGGCGATCGCGCAGGCCGCCGGCTGGCTCCGAGATCACCTGAACGATGCGGCGGCGTTCGGCCGCGCGGGAAAGGCCCTTGCAGCCGAGGTGACCTGGGACAAAGCGATCGCGAGACTTCTGTCGTGAAGGTCGCGTACTTCTCGCCGATGCCGCCGGAACGGTCGGGGATCGCTGACTACAGCGCGCTCTTGCTCCCGGCCCTCGGGCGGCGGGTCGATGTCACTGTCGTCAGGCGCGGCCGGAAGAAGCCGCCGCGTGCCACGGATCTCTGTCTCTACCACGCTGGCAACAACCCGGAAGCGCACGGCTGGATCGTCGAGGCGCTGCGGCGGACGCCGGGCGTCGTCGTCCTCCACGACTTCGTTCTCCATCATCTCGTGGCCGGCCTGACGATCGGACGGCGCGACGGTCACGGCTACCTCGCGGCGATGGAGCGCGAGGGCGGCGTCGTCGGGCGGCTGCTCGGGCACGCCGTGCTCGACAAGCGGATCCCGCCGCTCTGGGAGAACCGGCCGGAGGACTTCCATCTCGCCGGCGAGGTGCTCGACCGCGCGACCGGGCTGATCGTGCACTCGGGCTACGTCGCCGGGCGCGCTCGAGCCGCAGGCTATGACGGGCCGATCTGGCACGTTCCGCACCCGGCCTGGCCGGCCCCGTCCGCCGAGCCGGAGCAGGTCGCCGGCGAGCCGCTGTTCGGCGCCTTCGGCAACCTCAACGCGACGAAGCGCGTCCCGCAGCTGCTCGAGGCCTTCGCACGTGTGCGCGCGGCTCACCCAGGGGCGCGGCTTCTCCTCGTCGGTGCGACCTCGCCGGGGTTCGATCTCGATCGCCGTCTTCAGCGGCTCGGTCTCGATGCCGACGGCTTGATTCGCGAAGGCTATGTCGACGAAAGCCGGCTCTGGAGTCTGATGGCGGCGTGCGACGCGATCGTGTCGCTGCGGGCGCCGACGATGGGCGAGACGTCGGGCACTGCGATTCGCGCGCTCGCGCTCGGCAAGCCGCTGGTTGTCTCCGATGTCGGCTGGTTCTCCGAGCTCCCCGAGGCCGTTGCGTTGAAGGTTCCTGTCGACACGCACGAAGCCGATACGTTGACGGCCGCGCTCGAGCTTCTCGCCACGCGGGACGACGTGCGCGCCTCGATGGGCGGGGCGGCGGCGCTGCTTGCTCGTCGTGAACACGATGTCGACAGGGTGGCCGACCTGTACGCCGCGGCACTCGAGGAGTCCGCGGGCGGTGCGGCCGTGTCCGACGCGGTTCTCGGTGAGATCGCGGTAGCCGCGGCCCAGGTCGGCGTCGAGCCCGACGGGGCGGAGGCAGGCGAGATTGCCCGCCGCCTCGCCGAGGTCGAGCTTGGTCGCTGACGATCGCTCAGGCGTATCGCCTCGCTTCTGGCTTGCTGCGATCGTTGTCCTCTCGGCCGCCTTTCGCATCGCCCTGTCGCGAAAGATCCCCGGCCCGTTCATCTTCACCGACGAGCTGACCTACTCCGAGCTCGCGAAGAGCTTCGCCTCGAGCGGGCACTTCCTGGTGCGCGACGCGCCCACGAGCGGCTACGGCGTCGTCTACCC
>JBBQPW010000063.1:0-10352 GCA_038216845.1 Gaiellales bacterium
TCTTCGAGCGCGACTCGATGAGCGGCGGCGGAGCGTCCTCGAAACCCATTCCCTCACCGAGTTGATGGTGGTAGCTGTTGATCTGCCGCGCGCGCTTGGCGGCGATGATCACGAGGGAGTAACGGGAATCGACGTGCTCCAGCAACTGATCTATGGGGGGTTCGATCATGAGGCGGGCATAGTACCTGCAGCGAGGCCCGCCAGGATTAGAGGCCCGTCCGGAACATGAACCAGGGCGGCTGACAGGCGCCAGGCGATGCGCTGCTTCGGCCTCGGTCGCGCCGATATGTGCTCATATCGACGCTCCCTGCGTCCTTGCATCGCACCACGTGTCGCCTGTCATCCACCGCGGCCACATTCCAGACGAGCCCCTAGCTCAGTCTCGACGACCGCGGCCAGAGCGGCTCCAGCTCGCGCCACGTCGTCGTTGTGAATCATGTACCGGAACCGGTGCGCCTGCTCCAGCTGCCAGCGTGCGAGCTCGATCCGCTGACCGATCTCGCCCGTCGATTCGGTCGCGCGCTCCCGCAGTCGACGCTCGAGCTCGGTCACGTCAGCGCTGATGAAGATCGTGACGCTGCCCGGAACCTGCTCCTGCACGGTGAGAGCGCCTTCGAGCTCGAGCTCCAGAACGCACACCCGACCGTCGCCTGCGATGCGGTCGATCTCCGAGGCGAGCGTGCCGTAGCGCTTGCCCGAGACGTACGGGACGTACTCGAGAAATGCGCCTGCCTCGACCCGGCGATCGAACTCCGCATCGTCGAGAAACCAGTACTCGCGACCGTCCTCCTCCCCCGGTCGCTTCGGGCGTGTTGTCGCAGAGACGGCGACTTCGAGCAGGGGCAAGCGGGCGACGAGTGTTCGAATCAGGGTGCCCTTGCCCGCGCCTGACGGACCGGTGATGACGAGGACGGGTCTCGTCAAGAACGAGGCCAGCCTCTAACGGTTGAACAGCGAGACGAGCTCGGCGCGCTGACGTTCGGAAAGCCCGCCTACCGTCTTCGACTGGCTGATCCGGCAGCTGTTCAGGAGACGCGCTGCCTTGACGCGGCCAAGCTTCGGCACCGCCATGAGCATGTCGAAGACCTTTGCCGTCGAGACGTACTCGGGCGGGTCCAACAAGATCGACTCGATCTGAGCCTGCCCGTCTTTCAGGTCCTTCTTCAGTTGAGCACGCCGCACACGAATGTCGTTCGCGCGAGCCAGTGCTTCCATCCTTTGATCGAGCGATCGGAGGGGAGCTTGGACGTGCGTCTTCGTTGTGACCATGGGCGGTCGAGTCTAACAAGCCTCAGCACGCGGTCAAGCGGTTCAAAACCGCTGCAATTCACCTGTTTTTCTCGCAACGTCGCGCGCGTCACTCGCTCGAGGGAAGCCGCGACGGCCGGCCTCGGTCTCCAGTTCGGCACGAATCCGAGCCGGCGCGGACGGGTCGGCGAAGAGGATGGTGCCAAGCGCGACAACGCTTGCGCCGACCGCGAGGAGTTCCAAAGCATCGAGCCCGTTCCGTACACCACCTAATCCCACGATCGGCACGTCGACCGCATTCGCGCACGCGAACACGCAGGCGAGGGCGACCGGCTTGAGCGCCGGGCCTGAGTAGCCGCCCGTGGTTCGCGCCAGCGTCGGTTGGAGCGTCTGAGAATCGAGAGCCAGGCCCCGGATCGTGTTGACGAGCGTCAGCCCGTCGGCGCCAGCCGCAACAACGGCCCGCGCGGCCTCGGCAATGTTCGGGCTGGCAGGCGACAGCTTTGCGAAGAGCGGCTTGGTCGTCGTGGCCCGAGCCGCGGCGACGAGCTCCGCCGATGTCTCGGGCGCTTCGTCGACGTTCGGGCACGAGAGGTTGAGCTCGATCGTGTCGACGGAGCTCTCCCCGTCGAGTCGCTCGCAGATCTCCTCGAAGTCAACTGCCGAGAAACCGCCGACCGAAACCCAGAGGGGAACCTCGAGGGCCGAGAGGCGCGGCAGCACTTCGGCGAGGAAGGCGTCGATCCCAGGGCCCTGGAGGCCGATCGAGTTCAGCATCCCGGATTCCGTCTCTGCGATTCGCGGCGGCGGGTTGCCCTCGCGCGGGAGCGGCGTGATCGTCTTGGTGACGAACGCGTCGAGCTGTTGTGCGACCTCCGGTGCCGTCAATGCGTCGAGGCAGCCGGAGCCGTTGAGGAATGGGACGGTCATGGGACGACGTTTGTCCTATGACCAGGGGATGGGGGTGCGGGGGAAATCGGGAGGTTTCCCCCGGAAAGATGACGGAAGAAGGGGGCTCGTGGGGGAAGCACGGTTTCCCCCACGAGCGAGCCGAATCGGGGTTCCCAGGAAGGTGCGCAGCGCTTCCTGGGGTGAGAAGGCGTAGGTGGTCATGCCGCTCGCAGGACCGGGCCCTCGAGACAGAGCCGCTTCAGGCGGCCGTCCTCCTCAACGACACAGCCGTAGCAGGCACCGTAACCGCACGCCATCGGCGCCTCCCATGCGAGCTGGGACCCCGGGACGAGCGCGCGCAGAGCCTTCAGCATCGGCTCGGGGCCGCACGCGAGCACGTCGCCGGGCTGCTCTGGCAGTGCGTCGGTCACATACGTCGGCTCGATCACGACCTCGGCGTTCGGCACGAGTGCGGCAGCCTCGGCGTGGTGCTCGCTGCGGAAGCCGAGAATCGCTGGCGGCACGCCGAGGGCCGCTGAGAGATACGGCAACGGCGCGATGCCGATCCCGCCGCCGACGAGCAACGGCTGGCTGACATCGAGGTCGAAGCCGTTGCCGAGCGGCCCGAAGGCATGGATCCGCGTGCCGGGCTCGAGTGCGCACAATGTTTGCGTCCCCGGACCGATTGGATCAATCAGGAACGCCAGCTCTCCGACCGGCGCGAGACAGAGCGACATCGGCCGCGGCAACACCCGTCCGGGCGCCTCCAGCATGAAGAACTGCCCTGGGATGCCCGGGTCGAGCTGGCCGCGCGTGACCCGCAGCAGCGTGTACGGCCCGATCGACTCGACACCGGCAACCGCTACGAGCTCGCGCCTCGCGCCGAGGACCACCCCTACGCCCCGATCCCGATGCGCTCCTGCAGCGACAGCGCCGTCTCGGCTCGGGCGTTCGCGATCGCGTGGACGGCGGCGGCGGCGCCGGAAATCGTCGTCACACATGGCACTCGGGCGGCGATCGCCGCCTCCCGGATCCGGTACCCGTCGGCGCGCGCTCCCGACCCCTGCGGTGTGTTCACGATCAGGTCGCAGCGGCCCTCCTGGACGAGGTCGACGACCGTCTGCTCGGCATCCGAAGCGTCGGCGACCTTCGCTACCTCCTCCACCGTGAGCCCCGCGGCCCGAAGGACCCGCGCGGTCCCGACGGTCGCGATGAGCGTGAAGCCCAACCCCGCCAAGGCGGCTGCGACCGGCGCCACCGAAGTCTTGTCCGAGTCGCAGACGGAGAGGAACACCGTCCCGGACGTGGGCAGAGGCCGACCGGCGGCGCGCTCTGCCTTGGCGAACGCGGTCGGCAGATCGGCCGCGCTTGCCATGACCTCGCCGGTGGAGCGCATCTCAGGGCCGAGAACGGGGTCGGAGCCGGGGAAGCGCGCGAACGGCAGCACTGCCGCCTTGACGCTTATCTCGGTGGGGCGCGGCGGCTCCAACCCGAGATCGCGCAACTTCTCGCCGGCAGCCAGCCTGCACGCGGCCTCGACGAGGTTGATCCCGGTGGCCTTGCTCGCGAAGGGAACGGTGCGCGAGGCCCGCGGGTTCGCCTCGAGAACATAGACCGTGGAGTCGGCGACGGCGAGTTGGATGTTGAGGAGCCCGACGACGCCGAGAGCCGGCCCGAGGCGGCGGACGACATGCTCGACCTCCATTGCGTTGGCGAGCGACAGCGACTGCGCCGGCAGGACGCAGGCAGAATCGCCCGAATGCACTCCGGCCTCTTCGACGTGCTGCATGACCGCCCCGATGAAGACGTCCTCGCCGTCGCAAAGCGCGTCGACGTCGATCTCGATCGCGTTCTCGATGAAGCGGTCGACGAGGACGGATCCTGAAACAGCAGCCATCGCCTCTTCGAGCCCGTCGTCGTCGTAGCAGATTCGCATCGCACGACCCCCCAGGACATATGACGGGCGCACGAGGACCGGGTAGCCGATCTCGTCGGCCGCGGCGCGCGCCTGCTCGAGGCCGTCGACTGTCGCCCACGGCGGACAGCGGACGCCGAGCTCGCGTGCGAGTGCACCGAACCGCTCACGATCCTCGGCAAGGTCGATCGCCGCGTGGGGCGTGCCCATGATCTTGTAGCCGGCGCCCTCGATCCAGCTCGCAAGCCGTAGCGGGGTCTGGCCGCCGAACTGCGTCACGACGCCGACCGGCTGCTCTCGGTCGAGCACGGCGAGCACCTCTTCCGGGGAGAGCGGTTCGAAGTAGAGCCGATCCGACGTGTCGTAGTCGGTCGAAACGGTCTCCGGGTTGCAATTGACCATCACCGCCTCGTAGCCGAGACGACGGAACGTCTGCACGGCGTGAACGCAGCAGTAGTCGAACTCGATTCCCTGGCCGATGCGGTTGGGACCCGAGCCGATGATCACGACGCGCGGGCGCGTGGCCGCCGGCAGCGGCTCGTCCTGCTCGCCCCAGGTCGAGTAGTAGTAGTTGGAGGCTGCCTCGACCTCGCCAGCACACGAGTCGACGCGCCTATAGGACGGCCGGATCCCTTCGGCGAGGCGTCGGGCTCGCAACTCGGGCGCCGTGGTCCCGAGCTGGGCGGCAATCGCATCGTCTCCCCATCCCGCGCGCTTGGCCCGCCAGATGTCGCCCGACTTCAGCTCGCGGATAGCGTCTGCCAGTTGCCCGTGGAACCACGGATGCACATCGTCCGGCATCTCGAAGAGCGACGGCCACGGCGTCGGCAAGCCGGCGTCGAGCTCGCGCGAGCCGAATGCCTTCAGGTACGCCTCCGAGAACGTGCGCCCGATTCCCATCGACTCGCCGACCGACTTCATCTGCGTGCCAAGCGTCGGATCGGCGCCGGGAAATTTCTCGAAGGCGAAGCGCGGGAACTTGACGACGACGTAGTCGAGTGTCGGCTCGAAGCTCGCCGGCGTGGTCTTCGTGAGATCGTTCGGGATCTCGTCCAGCGTGTAACCGACCGCGAGCTTGGCGGCGACCTTGGCGATCGGGTATCCGGTCGCCTTGGACGCCAATGCCGACGAGCGGGAAACACGGGGGTTCATCTCGATCACGCGCAGCTCGCCGGTGTCGCGGTGCCGCGCGAACTGGATGTTCGATCCACCGGTCTCGACACCGACCGCCCGGATGACGGCGACCGCGGCGTCGCGAAGTTCCTGGTAGGCCTCGTCCGGAAGCGTCATCTGCGGCGCCACGGTCACGGAGTCGCCTGTGTGGATCCCCATGGGGTCGAGGTTCTCGATCGAGCAGACGATCACGACGTTGTCGTTGCGATCGCGCATCACCTCGAGCTCGAACTCGTCCCAGCCGCGCACCGACTCCTCGACGAGCACTTGGCTGATCGGGCTCTCGCGGAGGCCACGGGCGACCTGGGCCCGGAGCTGATCATGGGTCTCCGCGAAACCTCCGCCGTGACCGCCGAGCGTGAACGCCGGGCGGATCACCACAGGCGGCTCGACCCCGTCGAGCTCGTCGAGCGAGGTCACGATCCTCGAGTCGGGCACCTCGAGGCCGCAGCTCCGGACCGCGTCGCGGAACAGCAGTCGATCCTCGGCGCGACGGATGACGTCGACGCGGGCGCCCAGGAGCTCCACTCCGAGCTCCTCGAGGATGCCGGCGTCGTCGAGCTCGATCGCGAGGTTGAGCGCCGTCTGACCGCCTAGGGTCGGCAGCAGCGCGTCGGGCCGTTCGCGCCGCAGCACATCCGCCACACCTTCGAGATCGAGCGGCTCAATGTACGTGCGGTCGGCGAACCCAGGGTCGGTCATGATCGTCGCCGGATTGGAGTTGACGACGATCGTGCGATAGCCGTCCTCGCGGAGGACCTTCAGCGCCTGGCAACCCGCGTAGTCGAACTCACAGGCCTGACCGATGACGATTGGGCCTGAGCCGATGACGCAGATCGACGAGATGTCTCGACGAGCCGGCATTCAGGCGGCTCCTGCCCTGAGGTCGTCGACCCACCGTTCGAGGATCGGATACGCGTCATGGGTGCCGGGGCTCGCCTCGGGATGGAACTGCACCGATCGCGCGCGCACGTCCGGGAAGTCGAGCCCCTCGACCGTGCCGTCGTAGAGCGAGACGTAGGCGACCTCTTCCCGCTCGCTCGCCTTCACCGCGAAACCGTGGTTCTGGCTCGTCACGAACACGCGGCCGGTTCTGCGCTCGAGCACCGGATGGTTCGCGCCACGATGGCCGAAGGGCATCTTGTAGGTCTTGTGCCCGGTGGCAAGCCCGAGGAGCTGATGACCGAGGCAGATGCCGAGCACAGACGTCCTGCCGAGCAGGCTTCGGATCTCGTCGACCTCGGCGTGGAGAGGCTCCGGGTCGCCCGGGCCGTTTGCGAGCAGCACGCCGTCGTAGCCCGCGAGCTCGTCCGCATCGACCGAGTGTGGATAGACCGTGACCGCCGCACCGGCTACCTCGAGCCGTCGCAGGATCGAGCGTTTCGTCCCGTAGTCGACGAGCGCGACCCTGACATCGCCACTCTCGGTGTGGACGTACGCCTCGCTCGGTGAGACCTGGACGACGAGGTCGCGACCTGCCATATCCGGCTGCCTGCGGACGGCGGCGAGCGCGTCGTCGACCCCGAGATCGGCCTCGGCCGCGACGACGACGGCGCGCATGGCGCCTGCGTCCCGGAGACGGAGGACGAGCGACCGCGTGTCGATCTCGTCGAGCGCGACGACTCCCCGCTCGCGCAACCAGCCCGCCCACTCCGGTCCGCCGCAGCGGCGCATCAGCACGGCCTTCGCGTGGGGCCGCGTGGACTCGTCACGCGACTCCGCGACGCCGTAGTTGCCGATCATCGGCGCCGTGAAGCAGACGAGCTGCTCCTCGTAGCTCGGATCGGTGACCGTCTCCTGGTAGCCGCTCATCGCGGTCGTGAAGACGGCTTCGCCGAACGCGGTGCCCTGAGCCGCGACCGAGGTGCCTCTGAAGACAGTCCCGTCCTCGAGGAGCAGATACCCGCCGCTCACAGGACGAACACCTCCCGCCCCCCGACGATCGTGCGGACGACACGACCGCGGAGCGTCGCGCCGACCAACCATGAGTTGACCGACCGCGAGCGGAAGACGTCTTGGGTCACGAGCCACTCCTGGTCGAGGTCGAGGACGGCGATGTTGGCGGCCTCGCCGACCGCCACGCGCGGAACCGGCAGCCCGAAGGCCCGCGCCGGTCCGGCCGACAGACGCTCGAGGACTGTCCCGAGGGGCAGCACGCCGGGTTGGACGAGATAGGTGTGGAGTGCGCCGAACGCGGTCTCGAGCCCGGTAACGCCGAACGGCGCCTCCTCGAACGGCGCGTCCTTCTCGTGCCGTGCATGCGGCGCGTGATCGGTCGCAATGCAGGAGAGCGTGCCATCTCGGAGGCCTTCGAGGAGCGACTGTCGATGATTCTCCGAGCGCAGCGGCGGGTTCATCTTGACGTTTGGATCGAGCGAGAGAACAGCCTCGTCCGTGAGGCAGAGGTGGTGCGGCGTCACCTCCGCAGTTGCGGCAATGCCATCGGCCTGAGCTCGACGCAATGCATAAACGGACTCGGTGGCCGAGACGTGCATGACGTGAATCGGGCGCGACTCGTACGCCGCGATCGCCAAGTCCCGCTCGACCATCAGGCTCTCGGCGATAGCAGGCAAGCCGGCGAAGCCGAGCCGGGCCGAGACGGCGCCCTCGTGCATGTGGCCGTCGCGAGAGAGCGTGGGCTCCTCCTCGTGCAGCGCAAGCGGTAGCCCGGTGATCGCAGCGTACTGGAGCGCGCGCCGCATCAGCCCGGCCGAGACCACCGGCCGACCATCGTCGGTGAACCCGACCGCGCCAGTGTCAGCGAGATCTCCCATCTCGGTCAGCTCGTCGCCGAGTTGCCCTTTGGAGATCGCGGCGAAGAACCCGGTCGGCACGACTGCCTCCTCGCGCGCGCACTCGACGAGCGAGCCCAGGATTGCCGCCGAATCGACGATCGGTTCGGTGTTCGGCATCGCGAGGATCGTGCAGTAACCGCCCGCCGCGGCAGCCGCGGTCCCACTTGCGATCGTCTCCTCGTCTTCGCGCCCAGGCGTACGCAGATGAACGTGTGGGTCGACGAAGGCCGGCGCGAGCACGAGGCGACCGTCCCCGCCGGGCTCGAGGCGGGTGATCACGCCATTCTCGACCGTGACGGTCAGCGCCTCGTCGACGCCCTGGCCGGGGTCGACGACGCGCCCTTCGAGGACGAGCGAGTCGGACGCGCCGTCGCGCCAGAAGAGCCTCACGCAACCTCCAGCGGCGGTCGGCTCTCGACAGCCGACACTACGGCGGCTGGACCAGTCGTGAGCAGGTCGTAGAGGACCGCCATGCGCACCACGAGGCCCGACCTAACCTGGGTCGTGATACGCGCTGCGGCTGAATCTGCGACGCGCGGGTCGATTTCGACGCCCCGGTTCATCGGCCCCGGATGCATGACGACCTGGGCGGAATGAACTCGCTCCGGCGTGATGCCCCAACGGGATGCGTATTCACGGAGCGACGGGACGAACG
The DNA here is from genome assembly GCA_038216845.1 of Gaiellales bacterium. Lineage (GTDB taxonomy): Bacteria > Actinomycetota > Thermoleophilia > Gaiellales > Gaiellaceae > Gaiella. The sequence goes on from JBBQPW010000063.1 coordinate 8,678, forward strand.
CGGCGCCGGCCTCCATCCGTTCGCTCTGCATCCGCAACGCGTAGACGACGTCGGCGTCGTGCACTGCCGCGATGTCGTAGGAGACCGCGCAGCCGAGCGCCTCGATCCCCCGCGGGATGAGCGTCGGCGGCCCGACGACCGTCGTGCGCGCGCCGACGAGCGTGAGGGCTTCTACGAGCGAGCGAGCAACCCGCGAGTGCAGGACGTCGCCGACGATTGCGACGTGCAGCCCCTCGAGCCGGTCGAAGGCCTCGCGCATCGTGAAGAGGTCGAGGAGGGCCTGCGTCGGATGCTGGTGCTTGCCGTCGCCGGCGTTCACGACATGCGCCCCGGTCAGTCGCGCGACGAGCTGCGGCGAGCCGATCGACGGATGCCGGATCACGATCACGTCCGGGTCGTACGCGGCGAGGGTGAGCGCGGTGTCCTTGAGCGACTCGCCCTTGTCCACCGACGAGCCGGACGAGCGCACCGACATGGTGTCGGCGGAAAGCCGCTTGGCCGCCAGCTCGAAGCTCGAGAGCGTGCGCGTCGACGATTCGTAGAAGAGGTTGATGACTGTACGGCCGCGAAGCGTCGGCAGCTTCTTCACGTCGCGGTCGAGTGAACTGGCAAGCGCACGCGCCGTGTCGAGGATGCGCTCGATGTCGACTCGGCTCAGATCGGAGATGCTCAGCAGGTGACGGCGAGGCTGACGCGGAGGTGTTCCGGTGGTCTCGGCAAGTCGGATGTCAGGCATCGTCGACGTCCCCGCTCGACGACGTCACCAGCAGAACCGCGTCCGCCTCGTCGACTTCGAGGAGCTGGACGTGAACCCGCTCCGAGCGCGCAGTCGGCAGATTCTTACCGACGAAATCCGGTCGGATCGGCAGTTCGCGATGCCCACGATCGACCAGGACCGCAAGCTGAACGCGCTCAGGGCGTCCGTACTCGAGAAGCGCGTCGATCGCGGCGCGAATTGTCCGGCCCGTATACAGAACGTCGTCGACGAGGACGACCGTCTTCCCCTCGAGCCCGAAATCGAGCGCGGTCCCGCGCACGATCGGCTGCTCGTGGAGCGGCGCGCCACCCTGCCTCACGCCGACGTCGTCACGGTGAAAGGTGATGTCGAGCGCGCCGAGATGGACGTCCACCCCGCTCCGCTCGGCGACGAGGTTGCGCAATCGGGATGCGAGCGGCACACCGCGCGTGTGGATGCCGACAAGCGCGAGCTGGTCGAGATCCTCGGTGCGCTCGATCAACTCATGCGCGATACGCGAGAGTGTGCGGTCGATAGCCTCGGCGTCGAGCAGTGTCTTCGCCGTCGGGCCACCGGGGGTACGCCCCGGTGAGTGAATGGCCATCGTGCTCCTTTCCGGCCTCGCTGAGCCGGGTTAAAGGGTCGTCGGCGAGTGTAGATGGTCGATCGGCAATACCGCAACCACCGTCGATCCCAACCACGCTGCTTGGTCGTGACCATCCCCGGCAGCAGCCGAATTACCGATCAACCATCTAGTGTCCTGCCGCAGAGGTTGAGGGAATAACTGAAGGAACGGTCGTCCGTTGGTGTCTTCGATGTCCATCATGGAGGCGGAGATGGCGAGGACTGGCAGACCGAAACGGCCGCTGGTGTTGGAGCCGGCCGATCGTGAGCAGTTGCTGCGGTGGGGGCGGCGACCGAAGACGGAGCAGCGGTTGG
>JBBQPW010000064.1:0-10223 GCA_038216845.1 Gaiellales bacterium
CGGGTCGAGGAGGGACGGGCGTCGGGCAGCGGGCTCGGGCTTGCGATTGCACGCGAGCTCGCCGAGCGGATGGGTGGCAGCGTTCGGGTCAGCTCCCGACCAGGTCGCACGGTATTCACGCTCGAGCTTGCGGTGCCCGACGTGGTCCGAGAACCGCTGGTCGGCTGAGCGAGGACTGTTTTCACGTGAAAACGGGAGGTCGGTCTGGTACGGCCGAGAGTACGATGGCCCGAGTGACTCTTGGAGCTGTGAGCTCAGTTGCGGCGCGCGGGTTCCTCGAGCCGCTCAATCCTGCGACGCTCCGGCCGGTCGGAGCTGTGCCGACGATGGACGCCGCGGCGGTTGGCGACGTAGTCACAGCCGCACAGGTTGCTCAGCTTGCATGGGGAAAGCAACCATTTGCGGAGCGGAGTCGGCTGCTTCGCGCGATCGCAGGCGTGCTGCTCGAGAGCGTTGACGACGTCGCCGCAACGATCGTGGCCGAGACCGGCAAGCCCACGGTCGAAGCCATCACGACGGAGATCTTCGTCGCCCTCGACACCGTTGCCTGGCTCGCTCGCAACGCCGGCCGCGCTCTGAGGCCGGAACGGGTATCGCTCCGGCAGGCTCACGTGCTGCAGAAGCGTGCGTCGGTGCGCTACGAGCCGATCGGCGTCGTCGGGATCGTCTCGCCCTGGAACTTCCCCTTTTCGATCCCGTTCACCCAGGCTGCGATGGCGGTCGCCGCCGGCGACGCGGCGGTCGTCAAGCCGTCTGAGTTGACCCCGCATAGTGGGGTGTGGGTGGAGGAGCTGTTCCGGCGCGCGGGTGCGCCCACGGACCTCGTGCGTGTCGTGCAAGGGGATGGCGTGACCGCGGGTGACGCCCTCGTCGGTGCGGTAGGTATCGGAAGGGTCGTCTTCACCGGATCCGGCGAAGTCGGACGCGTGGTTGCCGAGCGGGCCGCCCGACGCGTCTGTCCCGTGACGCTCGAGCTCGGCGGCAAGGACACGATGCTCGTTCTCGCAGACGCCGACCTCGATCGCGCGGTCGAGGGCGCGCTGTGGGGCTCGTTCTCGAACTGCGGCCAGATCTGCTCCGGTGTCGAGCGCATATATGTCGAGGGTGACCTTTATGAGCCATTCGCCGCCGGCCTCGCCCGCCGAGCTTCCGAGCTGCGTCTCGGGGCCGGCGAGAACCCGGAAACCGACGTCGGCCCCCTCATCTCGGAGCGACAGCGCGCGAAGGTCGAGGAGCTTGTCGCCGACGCGGTTGCCGGCGGCGCCGAGGTGCTCGCGGGTGGTGCTCGGCCCGAGATCGATCTTCCCGGTTGGTTCCACGAGCCGACGGTGCTGGCGGGCGAGCCGACGAATGCGCGGCTGAGAAGAGAAGAGATCTTCGGTCCCGTCGTCACGGTTGTCAGAATAGAGAACGTGGCGGACGGCATCCAACGGGCAAACGACTCGCCGTACGCACTCGGCGCGAGCGTCTGGACGAAGAACCGCGCCGTGGCGCGTGCCACAGCTGCGCAACTCGATGCGGGCTCGGTGTGGATGAATGACGTTGCGTACTCGTACGGAACGTGCCAGGCGCCCTGGGGCGGTCGGAAGGCGTCCGGTTATGGCAGGACGCATTCGAAGCACGGCCTCTACGATCTTTCGCACGTGAAGTTCGTCGACTCCGATTCCGGGCGCTTCACGCCACCGTGGTGGTTCCCGTACGGCGAGCATGCTGCCGACGGATTCCGCGGAGTGCTGAAGTCGCTCTACAGCGACGGTGTTCGCGCGCGTGCGGGTCAGGCGTGGCGCCATCGAGCTGCACTAGCGGGAGTCGCGCGGCGCAGTTTGGGACGCCGATGAGCGAGCTCTCGCATATCGACGAGACCGGTGGTGTGCGGATGGTGGACGTCGGAGCCAAGCCGCTTTCGCGTAGGCGCGCGACCGCGCACGCCAGCGTCACGATGGCGACGACGACGGCGGCCAGCCTCCGTTCGCTGCCAAAGGGCGATGCCCTTGCGACTGCCCAGCTCGCCGGCATCATGGCCGCCAAACGGACGTCCGAGCTGATCCCGCTCTGCCATCCGCTGCCGCTCACTTCGGTCGATGTCCGTCTCGAGGTCGGCGACGAGTCGGTAGAGATCGAGGCCGTGGCCGAGACGACGGCGCAGACCGGGGTCGAGATGGAAGCGTTGGTCGCGGCGACGATCGCTGCCCTCACCGTGTACGACATGGCAAAGGCGATCGACAAGGAGATGGTCGTCACGGCGGTCAAGCTCGTCTCGAAGACGAAGGAGCCCGTTCCGTGAACGCCGCAGTGCTCACAGTCTCCGACGGCGTCCACGAAGGGACGCGGGAGGATCGGAGCGGAGACACCCTTGCCGAGCTGTTGGCTGCAGCAGGCTTTGACGTCGTGCGGAGAGTCGTGCCGGACGATGCGCCGACGATCACCGCCGCGATCGCCGAGCTTGCTGAGAATGCCGCGGTCGTGCTGACGACCGGCGGCACCGGGTTCGCGCCGCGAGATGTCACACCCGAGGCGACCCGACGGTCGATCGAGCGCGAGGCGCCGGGGATCGCCGAGGCAATCCGCGCTGACGCGCTCACGCGGACGCCGCACGCGTTGCTTTCTCGCGGTGTCGCCGGCTTGCGCGGAGCGACGCTCATCGTCAATCTGCCCGGCTCACCTGGCGGGTGTCGCGACGGATTTGCCGTCCTCGCGCCGGCGCTCGTGCATGGCGTCGAGCTGGCTTCGGGTGATCGCGATACCGCGCATCGCCAGACATGACGACGGCCGCCCTCCGCGTACCTCGCTTGTTCGCGCGGCTCGTCCGCCTCGAGCACACGGTGTTCGCGCTCCCGTTTGCCTATACGGGCGCGTTCCTCGCGTGGGGAGGCGTGCCTCCGGCACGACTCTTGGTCTGGGTGACGGTGGCGATGATCGGCGCCCGCACGTTGGCGATGGGGCTGAACCGCCTGATCGACGCGAGCGTCGATGCCCGCAATCCGCGCACGGCGTCGCGAGAGATCCCGGCCGGGACGCTGAGTCGCACCCAGGTCGGCGTGTTGTGCGGGATCGCGCTCGTTGTCTACCTTGTCGCTGTCTTCCGGCTCGATCCGGTCGTTCGCTGGCTCTGGCCAATCCCGGTCGTGTTGTTCGTCGTCTACCCCTACCTCAAGCGCGTCACGTTGCTCTGCCATCTATGGCTGGGTCTCTGCACGGGGCTGGCACCAACCGGCGCCTGGATCGCGACAACCGGCCACGCGCCTTGGGAGGCGTGGGTGCTGGGAGCCGCACAGGGCGTGTGGGTTGCCGGGTTCGACCTTCTCTACTCGCTCTTCGACGTGGAGCACGACCGCCACGCGGGTCTGCATTCCTGGGCGACCCGTTTCGGCGAGAACGGAGTGTTCATGGGCGCCCGCGTGCTGCACGCGGTCGCGGTCGCGTTGCTTGTCGCTGTGGGGCTGGGGCTGGGCCTCGGCGTGTGGTACTGGCTCGGGATAGTGGCTGTCGCGGGGCTGCTGATCTACGAACACCGGCTCGTCCGGCCAGGCGATCTGCGCCGGCTGGACGCAGCGTTCTTCACGGTGAACGGGATCATTGCGCTCGTCTTCTTCGTCTTCGTGCTTCTGGAGAGCCTGTAGTCCCGTGATCTCGGCGGCGGACATCGAGAAGCGCTACGGGCGAGCGTGGGCGTTGCGCAAGGTCTCCTTCGAGCTCGGCCAGCACGGGTTTCTTCTCGTGACCGGCGCGAACGGCTCCGGCAAGACGACCTTGCTCAGGATGCTGGTCGGGCTGGCGCGACCCACGCGGGGTTCGCTGGCTGTGGGCGCGACCCGTGAGCAGATCGGGTACGTCGGCCACGATCCTCTCGTGTACCGCGATCTCACCGGTGTCGAGAACCTAGAGTTGTACGGCCGGCTGTATCGCGTCCCGGAGCGCCGGGAGCGGATCGGGATGCTGCTCGAGCGGTTCGGCCTCTGGGAGCCGCGAAACCAGCGGGTCGCCGCCTACTCGCGGGGCATGACGCAGCGGCTGGCGCTCTGCCGCTCGCTGCTGCACGACCCGTCGTTTGTCGTGCTCGACGAGCCGTTCACTGCGCTCGACGAGTCCGGCGCGGAGCTCCTCGACAGCGAGCTGGCCACGCTGGCGACGTCGGCGACGCTCGTCGTCTCCACGCACGATCCTGCGCGAGTCGCGTCATTGGCAACCGCCCGCCTGGCGCTCGCATGAGCGGTTACGCGGCCGATGTCGCCGCGCTCGCGCGCAAGGATCTACGCCTCGAGCTGCGCGCTCGGGAGGTGGTGCCGGCGATGTCCGTCTTCGTCGTCGCCACACTCGTCGTCTTCCACTTTGCGCTGCCGCGCGATTCCGGTCGCCACGCGGCCTACGGGCTCTTGTGGGTGACGCTCGTGTTCACCGCGCTGCTCGGTCTGGGGCGCTCGTGGGTTCCGGAACGAGACGGCCGCGTCCTCGACGGGCTGGTCCTCGCGCCGTGTGATCGGAGCGCGATCTGGCTCGGCAAGTCGCTGGCTACGCTCGCGTTTCTCGCCGTTGCGCAGGTTGTCGCGCTCCCTGCGTTCGCACTGTTCTTCGCGCCGCTCACGGCTCAGGCGATCGTCGGTGTGATCCTTGCCGATGTCGGAATTTGTGCCGTTGGTTCGCTGGTTTCCGCGATGGCAACCGCAGGACGCACTCGGGATCTCGTCCTGCCGCTCGTGTTCCTGCCGCTCGCGATCCCGCTGATCGTCGGCGGTATCGGCTCCAGCATCGCGGCGCATGCCGGGAGCTACCTGCTCTTCCTCGGCCTCTACGATGTGCTGTTCTCCATACTTTCGTGGGCTTCCTTTGAATACGTCATCACCGAATAGGCATCTGCCTGCGCTGGCTTTCGGCGCGGTCGCGCTGATGGGTGTCGCGCTTGCGATGATCTTCTTCGTTGCGCCCGTCGACGGCGACCAGGGGATCAGCCAGAAGATCTTCTACTTCCACGTTCCGCTGGCGCTGACGTCGTACATCTGTTTCGGGACGGGTGCGTGGAAGGGACTGCGCTTGCTCTGGACGGGTGCCGAGCGGTACGACCTCGAGAGCTACACGGCAATCCACCAGGGGACGATCTTCGGTGTGCTCACGCTCATCACGGGCTCGATCTGGGCGAAGGCATCCTGGGATCGGTGGTGGGTGTGGTCCGAGGATCAGCTGGTGCTGTTCCTCGTGCTCTTCCTCTTCTACTGCGCCTACTTCATGTTGCGGTTCTCGATCGAGCCGGGGCCGAGACGCGAGCGGATCTCGGCGGTGTACGCGCTGTTCGGCGCCGCGTTGATCCCCGTCAGCTTCCTCGCGATCCGCCTCTCGCAGCGGTTCATCCACCCGGTCGTCTTCACCCGCCACGGACCTGGGATGACACACGCGCAGTTCGCCGCGTTCTGCGTCTCGTGGGCCGCAGTGCTCCTGCTGGCGTACGTCATGTACCGCATCGAGCTGGGCGGGAAGCGGTCCGACGCTCAGCTGCAGGATCTGCGTGAGGCTGTGGCGGCGGCGTGAGCTCGGGCGAGAAGTACGCGGCGGCGGCCTACGCCATCGTCTTCCTCACTGTGCTGGTCTGGGTCGCAATCATCGCGACCAAGCTCGCGCGTCTCGAGCGCGAGAAGGCGGAGCTCCAGGAGCTCCTCCACCGGAGACAACCCGAGCCCGGCGGCGACGATGGCTGAGCTCCTGGTCTGGCCGGCGCTACTCGGGTACGGCGAGGCAGCTGTCGCCTACGCCGCTGTCTTGCGATCGCCTCGACTCGCCGGACGATTGGCGATCTGGGGGGTTCGCCTCGGTTGGATCGCCCAGACCTCGCTTCTCGTCGTGCAGGCGTTGCGAGCGGACGGCTTCCCTTGGGGTACCGCGGCGGGCGCGCTCAACCTCTTCACCTGGTTGGTCGTGACGGCGTACCTCGTGTGGGGCTGCAACGTCCGCTACAGGCTGCTCGGGCTTGCGGTGATGCCTCTCGCGGCGGTGCTTCTCGCCGTGTCGTGGGCCGACGGAGGGACGGGTCTCCCAAGCCGTGTCCACTCGGGTGTCGTGCTCGCGGCCCATGTCGGCCTCACGCTCGCGGCGCTCGCCGGGCTGACGGTCGCCGCTGCTATGGCCGGTCTCTACCTCTGGGAAGACGGGCGTCTGAAGCAGCGCGACTCGCGGTTGTTCCGCCTGCGAGTGCCTCCACTCGACGCTCTCGATCGGCTCTCGGCACGAGTCGCCGCGGCGTCGCTCGTGCTTCTCACCGGGGGCATAGTGCTCGGCCTCGCTCGACTCCAGCGTGGACGTTTCGACGCGGCGATGGCGGTGACGCTCGCACTCTGGCTGACGTTGGCGCTGCTCCTCGTCCTGCGCCGCGAAGCGGGTTTGCGCGGCCGCCGGGCGGCGTCGCTACAGCTCACCGCGCTCGTTCTCGTCGCGATCGTCCTCCCGATCACCCACTTCGCGTCGTGAACCTCGCTCTCGTCGGCGTCTCGCATCATCGTGCACCGCTCGAGCTGCGGGAGCGCGTGTCGGTCGACCCGGAGGCTGCCGCGGAGCTCGCAGGCGAATTGGCGTCGGACTGCGAGGCGGTGGTGCTCTCGACCTGCAATCGCACCGAGATCTACCTTGCTGCGCCGGGTGGCCAGACGCTCGAGGAGCGCGCGTCCTCCGCGCTCGTCGGGCTGGCGAGGGAACGAGGCGAGGAACTCGCGCCGGTGGTCTATCGTCTGGCCGACGAGTCGGCGGCGCTGCATCTGTTCCGGGTCGCCGCGGGCCTCGACTCGCTAGTCCCGGGCGAGGGTGAGATCCTGGGCCAGGTGCGGGCGGCGTACGAGGCGGGCTCGACCGGGCCGCTCCTCGACCGCCTGTTCCGGCAGGCGTTGCACGCGGGCCGCCGCGCCCGGGTCGAGACGGCGATCGGCGAGAGCCCCTCGTCGGTTCCGGCCGCCGCCGCGGCGCTGGCGCAGCAGGTGTTCGGCGAGCTGGCCGGCAGGTCGGTGCTGCTGGTCGGCGCGGGGAAGATGAGCGAGTCGACCGCTCGGAACCTCGTCTCCCGGGGCGCGCTGATCGGAGCGATTGCGAACCGGACCGTCGAGCACGGCGAGCAACTCGCGGAACGGTTCGGCGCGCGGGCTGTCGAGCTCGGCGATCTTGCGGGCGAGATGGCCGGCGCCGATGTCGTCGTCTCGTCGACGAGCGCTCGAGGCTTCGTGCTGACGCGCGACGAGCTGGGCGCTGCGCTCAAAGCCCGGCGTGGCCGTCCGATCCTGTTCGTCGACCTCGCAGTCCCACGGGACATCGATCCGGCGCTCTCAGTCTACGACGGCTCCTTCATCTACGACATCGACGACCTGGAGGCGGTTGTCGAAGCGTCACTTGCGGGACGGCGGGCGGAGGCGACTCGTGCCGAGCGCATCGTCGCCGCGGAGGCTGACCGGTTCCGGAGCTGGCAGGCCTCGCTTGCGGTCGTCCCGGCAATCGCGTCATTGCGCGCGCGGGCAGAGGAGATCAGGTCCGCGGAACTCGCAAAGGCCGAGCCCCGTCTCGGTCGCCTCGCCGACAGCGACCGAAGGATCGTCGAGGCGATGACCTCGCAAATCGTCAACAAGCTCCTGCACCTCCCGACGGTGCGATTGAAAGAGGCGGCTGCCGCAGCCGACGGCGTGGTTTATGCTGAGGTCGTGCGACACCTGTTCGGTCTGGGGGAGGACGAGCAATCCTAGTGCTCCGTTCCGGAACCCCTTTGGACTCTGACGGCGACCAGCAGCGCCTGGCGGCGCCCGCTACCAGCACGCGCACGGGTACCGTGCACCCCCAGTTCACACCTGGCCACTCGCCACAGGATCAACGGGCTTCCGGAATGGAGCACAAGTGACGCGGCACTACCTTCTCGGTCGACCGCTTCCGCTCCAGGCGCCGACGTCGTTCGTCCGCATCCGGCCCAGGGGCCGCAACGGGTGCGGCGAGGCGCGCACCGTGACCGCTCGCCGCTGCCGTGCTGCTGCGCGTCGGTTCCCGCGGCAGTAGGCTCGCACTCACCCAGGCCGGCCGCGCAGTCGAAGCGCTTCGCGGGTCGGGGGTAGAGGTCGCGCTGATCCCGATCACGACAACCGGCGACCGCGATCGCACCAAGCCGTTCGGGCAGATCGGTGAGCGCGGAGTCTTCGTCAAGGAGCTCGAGGAAGCGCTGCTCGCCGGGCGGATCGACGTGGCGGTGCATTCGGCGAAGGACATGACCTCGACGGACACGGACGGGTTGGTCGTGGGTGCGTATCCGTCGCGGGAAGATCCGCGTGACGCGCTGTGTGGCGTCGCGTCGCTGAGCCCAGGGCTGAGGATCGGCACGGCGTCTGTACGGCGTCGCGCGCAGCTGCTTGCGCTCGAGCCGACGTTGTCGATCGAACCTCTGCGCGGGAACATCGACACGCGACTGCGGAAGAGGGGCGAGCGGGGGCTCGACGCCATCGTGCTGGCCGCATGCGGTCTCGATCGGCTCGGTCTGGAGGCCGAGATCGGGGTCAGGCTCGATCCGGAGGTGATGCTGCCCGAGGCCGGTCAGGGTGCGCTCGCGCTGCAGGTTCGCGTGGGAGAAGTGGCGCTGGTCGCGGCTGTCGACGATGCCGAGACGCGCCGGCGGGTAGAAGCGGAACGTCATGCCGTCGCGTTGATCGGTGGAGGTTGCCTCGCGCCGGTCGCGGCGCATCACGACGGCAGCACGCTGACGGTGCTGGTTGCCGACGAGGACGGGCGCTGGCTGGAGCGACGGAGCGGCAGCGACCCGGAGGCGCTCGCGCGGGAGCTGGAGCCATTCATCCTCCGCTGACGGTGATCCTGACGCGGCCCGAGGGTCGCAACGAGCAGCTTGCTCGAGGGCTTCGCCCCTTTTCGAGGATCGGGGTCGTTGTTGTCCCGCTGATCGCGATCGAACCGATCGAGACTGGGCCGATCGCTCTCACCGGCTACGACTGGCTGGTCCTCACGAGTGCTACAGGGGCGCGGGAGCTCAAGCGACGATCGGCCGGTCAGCCGGCACGTGTCGCGGCCATCGGGAAGGCAACCGCTGATGCGTGGGACGCGCGTGTCGACCTTCTGCCCGCGGTGTCGACCCAGGAAGGGCTGTTGGCGGAGCTCCCGCGCCGTGCCGGCCGGGTGCTGTTTGCAGGAGCCGAGAACGCGCGCAGCCTGCTCGTCGACGAGCTCGGCGCGGATTTCGTCGCGCTCTATCGCACAATCCCGATCCGACCGCCGGAGCCGATCCACGGGGATCTTGTCGTTCTCGCCTCGCCGAGCGCGGCTTCGTCCTACGCGAGCCTTGGCCTTTCGATTCCGGTCGTCTCGATCGGGCCGGAGACGACTCGCGTCGCCGTAGAGCTCGGGTTGCGGGTCATCCAGGAAGCAGAGACGCAGGACGCTCGCGGGCTCGTCGCGGCCGTTCTCTGCGCGACGCGTTAACCTCGAACGGTGTTCGTCTGCTTTCTAACCGACTTCGGCCTCGCCGACGACTTCGTCGGGACCTGCCACGGTGTCATCAAACGCATCGCGCCGGACGCGGAAGTCATCGACGTGACCCACGGTATTCCGGCCCAGGCGGTTCTTCAGGGTGCGCTCGTTCTGGCGAACACGTTGCCGTACATGCCGATCGGCGTGCACCTGGCGGTTGTCGATCCGGGTGTCGGTGGCAGTCGACGAGCCGTCGTCCTTCGCGATCGCGACGGACGGCTGTTCGTCGGCCCCGACAACGGGCTGCTGCTTCCCGCTGCCGAGCGGGCGGGGATCGACGATGCCCGCGAGCTGGCGAACCCGGCCTACGCGCTCGAATCCATCTCGCGGACCTTCCACGGCCGCGATCTCTTCGCCCCTGCAGCTGCGCACCTGGCGAAGGGAGTCGCCCTCGAGGATCTCGGACCGTCAGTTGCGCCCGAGGCGCTCGTTCGGCTCGACATACCGGTCGCGCGTTTCTCCGAGGGGACGATCGATGCCGTCGCGCTGTTCGTCGACAGCTTCGGCAACGTCGCGCTCAACCTCACACGGGACGACGTCGAGAACGTCGGTGTCGTGCCCGGCACGCGTCTCGAGCTGGAGCTTGCAGGCGAGCGCTACTACGCGGTCGCAGCGCGCACGTTCGCCGACGCGCGAATCGGGGACGTGATCCTCTACGAGGACAGCTACCGGAACATGTCCGTTGCGATCTCGCGCGGTAATGCCGCCTCGTTGCTCCACGCCGAGCCGGGGCAGGAGCT
>JBBQPW010000065.1:0-10156 GCA_038216845.1 Gaiellales bacterium
GCGCGCAGGAGGTTCAGCGTCGCCGCGGCCTGGTAGTAGCCCTGCAGCATCCGCTCCGGATCCGGCGCGCGCGCCTCCGCCGTCGACTCGTCGGAGTGGACGGTGTGGCCGCGGAACGACGGCAGCTCCACGCCGTCGACAAACTCGGTCGTGGAGCTCCGCGGCTTCGCGAACTGGCCGGCGATCCGACCGACTTTCACCACCGGCACCTGGGAGCCAAAGGTCAGGACGGCGGCCATCTGCAGCAACACACGGAGCTTCTCGCGGATCGCGACCGACGACGTCTCACGGAACGACTCCACGCAGTCGCCCGCCTGCAGCAGGAACGCGCGACCCTCGACGACCTCGGCAAGCGCGGCTGTGAGATCGCGTGCCTCACCGGCGAAGACGAGAACGGGCACCTCGCGCAGCCGCTGGCGCACGCTCGCGACAGCCGCTGCGTCGGGCCATTCCGGCTGTTGCCCGGCGGCAAAGCCCCGCCACGAATCGGGCGCCCAGGTCGATTCCGTCACAGCCACGGAGCCACTTTAGAGAAGATGTGTGAATGCGCATCTTCTCGGGTATCCAACCGACCGGCGACAAGCACCTCGGCAACCTGATCGGTGGCTTCCGCCAGTACGCCGCGACACAGGAGCGCGGCGAAGGCTTCTTCTGCATCGTCGACCTGCACTCGATCACGACCGACTACGGCCCCGCCGACCTGCACGATCGCACGCTCGACCTGTACGCAATGCTGCTCGCGACCGGGCTCGACCCCGACCGCTCGACGGTGTTCGCGCAGAGCCACGTCACCGCCCACGCCGAGGCGAGTTGGCTGCTGTCGGCTGTGACGAGCTACGGCCAGTTGGGCCGCATGACGCAGTTCAAGGACAAGTCCGAGCAGCGCGAGTTCGTCTCGGCCGGCCTGTTCGCGTACCCGGTGCTGATGGCCGGTGACATCCTCCTCTACCAGACCGACATCGTTCCGATCGGCGACGACCAGCGGCAGCATCTCGAGCTGGCTCGCGACGTCGCGGAGCGCTTCAACTCGCGCTTCGGCGACACGTTCGTCGTGCCGAAAGGCGTGTACCCGGAAGTCGGCGCACGGATCATGGACCTCCATGACCCGACGAAGAAGATGTCGACCACGGGCGGCGACCAGGGCACGGTCCGGCTCCTCGACGAGCCCGACGTCATCCGCAAGAAGTTCCGCAGCGCGATGACCGACTCCTGGCGAGAGGTGCGCCGGGGCGACGACAAGCCAGGGGTGACCAACCTGATCGACATCCTCTCGGTCGTGAGCGGCAGGCCCGCCGACGCGATCGAGACCGAGTACGCCGATGCCGGTTACGGCCAGTTCAAGACGGACGTGGGCGACGCAGTCGTCGCGGCGCTCACTCCGATCCAGAAGCGCTTCCACGAGCTCCGTGACGACCCGGCGGAGCTGCTCCGCCTGCTCGCAGTCGGAGCCGACAAGGCGCGCACGGCAGCCGAGCCTACGATCGAGGCCATGTACGTCGCGATGGGCTTCGTACGCCCCTGATGCGCACGTGGCTCATCGCCGGGGCCGTGCTCGCGTTGACAGTCGTTGCCGGTGTGCTGCACTACGCCGGAGCGACGCCCGTGCTCGTGTTCGTCGTCGCGGGTGCCGCGCTCGGGGGAGTGGCCTGGACGATCGGGATCGGCACCGAGTCGGTCGGCGCCCGCTTCGGCCCGGCGATCACGGGTGTCCTGCAGTCGACGCTCGGCAACCTGCCCGAGCTCTTCATCGTCGTGTTCGCGCTCCGTGCCGGCGAGACGGTGGTCGCGCAGTTCTCGATCCTCGGCTCGCTGTTCGCGAACGCGCTGCTCGTGCTCGGCCTCGCGATCGTCGCCGGAGCGGCGACGGCCAAGGATGGGGTCATGCGCTTCGCGAGCCGGCTGCCGAACGATACGGCGACACTCCTGCTGCTCGCGGTGTTCCTCATCGCGGTACTCGGACTCTCGGACCAGGTCGGTGACAAGGCGAGCGCCCACCAGGTCCAGATCTCGGCGGTCGGAGCGATCTGCCTGCTCGTCGTCTACGTCGCCTGGCTCGTCGGGTACCTTCGCTCGGATGTGCCCGCTGCGCCCTCCGAGCACGCCCACGCCGCGCTTCCGTTCGTTCCCGCCCTGGGTTTGCTCGCCGGCGCCGGCGTCGCGGCGGCGCTCGTTTCCGACTGGTTCGTCACGGCAATCGACCCGGCCGTGCGCAGTCTCGGCATCTCCAAGCCGTTCACTGGCCTCGTGATCGTGGCGATCGTCGGCAACGCCGTCGAGAATGTCGTCGCGGTTCAGTTGGCGCTGAAGCAGAAGTCCGACCTCGCGATCTCCGTCGTCAAGAACTCGGTCGCGCAGATCGCGTGCTTCCTCTTCCCTGTCCTCGTGCTCGTCTCGCTCGTGTTCAGCAACCGACTGACGTTCGTGATCAACCCCGTCTTCCTCGGTGCGCTGGCGCTGACCGCGCTCGCCGTCTGGCAGATCACCGGCGACGGCGAGGCGTTGCTCTTCGAGGGCATGGCGCTCATCGCGCTGTACGTCGTCCTGGCCACGCTCGTCTGGTTCGAGTAGATCCGCTAAGGAATGCCGGTCAGGCGGTACAAGGCTGCAACCTCGGTCTTCGTCAAGGGTCGCCACCGTCCCGGAGCGAGCCCGGCAAGATCGAGTCCCGCGTAGCGGCTGCGGTGCAGGTGGCGCGCCTGATGCCCGATCGCATCGCACATCCGCCTCACCTGATGGTTCCGCCCCTCGTGGAGGACGATCTCCAGCCGCGACGGACCGAGCCGACGCACGCGAGCCGGTGCCGTCGGCCCATCCTCGAGCTCGACGCCGTCGGCCAACCGCCGCACGGCACCGTCGGACGGCCGTCCCTCGACCTCCACCTCGTACACCTTCTCGACCCCGTAGCGCGGGTGTGCCAGCCGGTAGGCGAGCGAGCCGTCGTTCGTCAACAGCAAGGCACCCGTGGTATCGATGTCGAGGCGGCCGACCGGGACGACGCGCGTCTCGTTCCCCACGAGCGAAACGACGGTCGACCGCCCCTGGGGATCGCGCGCCGTCGTGACGACGCCTGCAGGCTTGTTCAGCAGCACATACGCGCGCTTCTGTGTGGAGATGGGCCGCCCATCGACCTCGACGACATCGGTGTCCGAGACGCCCGTGTTGAGCTCACCGGGAGCGCCGTTGACCCGAACCCGGCCCGCTTTGATCAGCTCGTCGGACGCCCGCCGAGACGCGACGCCGGCGCGAGCGAGATACGCGTTCAGTCGCACGGCGCCATTGTCGCTGCCGCTACCGTGCCTTCGCCGTGCAGGACTTCCGCAACGCAACTCGCCGGCTCGCCGACCTCGCAGTCGGCTTCGGAGCCAACGTCCAACCCGGGCAGATCGTCGCCGTCACGACGTACGTCGGCAAGGAAGAGCTGACGCGCGAGGTCGTCCGTGCTGCGTATGAGCACGGCGCCCGCTGGGTCGATGTCCTCACGTACGACCCCTGGGTCAAGCGCCAGCGCATCGCTCTTGCGCCCGACGACTCTCTCGACTTCGTCCCGCCGTGGCAAATGGAGCGCCTGGAATGGCTGTCCCGCGAGGGCGCCGCGCGCATCGCCATCAACGGCCCGGCCGCGCCGGAGGCGCTGGACGGCCTCGACCCGGCACGCGCCGGTCGCGATCTCATGCCGTACCTCCCGAATTCGAACGATGTCGTCAACCGACGGACGACGAACTGGTGCGTCATTCCCGGCCCCACGGCCGGCTGGGCGAAGCGCGTCTATCCAGAGCTCGAGCAGGAGGCGGCGTACGAGCGGCTGTGGGAAGCGACGACCCACATCTGCCGGCTCGAGACCGACGATCCAGCCGGAGCGTGGCTGACCCGCTTCGGCGATCTCAGCGCGACGGCAACACGGCTCTCGTCTCGGCGGTTCGACTCGATGAGGCTGCACGGCGAGGGCACTGACCTGACCGTGGGGCTATTCCGCTCGTCCTTCTGGAACGCCGCCGACTTCGAGCGCGTCGACGGCCTCAAGCACTACCCGAACATCCCGAGCGAGGAGATGTTCACGACGCCCGACCCCGAGCGGGTCGATGGATACGTCTCGACGACGATGCCGAAGGAGCTGTACGGCTCGATCCTCGACGGTGTCCGGCTCGAGTTCGAACACGGGCGCGTCGTGAAGATCGAAGCGGGCCGCGGCGCCGAGGCGCTTCGCGCGGTCGTCGCGAAGGACGATGGAGCGCGCAGACTCGGCGAACTCGCGCTCGTCGACGGCGAAGGGCGGATCGGCCAGCTTCGCACCGTGTTCTTCGAGACGCTCCTCGACGAGAACGCGTCGAGCCACATCGCGCTCGGCGGCGCGTACGGCTTCATGGTCGGCGACGAGGCCGAGCGCGTCCGCGTCAACAAGAGTGAGGTGCACGTCGACCTGATGGTCGGCAGCCTCGAACTCGAGGTCGACGGCATCACCGAGGCCGGCGAGCACGTCCCCGTGCTGCGCCGCGGCACGTGGCAGATCTAGAAACGACGCCGGCTCGTCTGAGGGGTGGTGCATGATTGCCCTCGTGGCAGGGGAGCGTCGACGCACTTCGTAGACATCGTCCCGCCGACGCTCGCAGTCGTCGGCGTGTGGCTGTGCCTGGGTGTGCTCGTCGCCGGCATCGGGCATGCGATCCGACGTTCGCTGTTGGCCGTCGCCGCCAAGCGAGGCACCAGCCTAGAGCCCGCAGACCTGTGGATCGGGCTCGCGACGCTCGTCGCGTATCTCCAGATCTGGAATCTGCTCGCGGCCATCAGCTGGCGGGCCTGGATCCTCCCCTTCGCCGCCGCGGTGGTCGGTATCGGTTTCGGCGGTCGCAGCTTCACACGTCTTCGGCGGGCGACACTCTCGTGGCCGGTGGCTGCAGGGTTCGTCGTCGGCATCCTGTGGCTTGCCAACCGTTCTCTCGCGGCGGCGCTCTACTACGACCTCGGCCTCTACCACTTCGGTTCGATCGAGTACGCGACGCACTACGCGGTGATCCCGGGGCTCGGCAACCTCCACGGCCGGCTCGGGGCGGGGAACGCCCATCTGCTCCTCGTGTCGTTCTTCGGGCACGGGCCCTTGACCCGCATCGGGTACCACATCACGAACGGGCTGTTCGCGGCCCTGCTGCTCCTCGACGTGGCGTGGCGATTCGCTCGGCGCGTGCCGTCCCCCCGACTGCCGTCGTTCACGGCGCGGATCGCGCTCCTCGTTCTCCCGGCGACGCTTGTCGCGATCGTCGGCGGGAAGGGGAGCAGGTTGAACAATCCCGATCTGGACTTCGCGGTGTTCGTGCTCGTCATCATCGGAGCGCTGTACCTCGTGGAGTGCCTGGAGTTCGGGTTTCGCCCCACCCCTGCCCTCGTCTCGGCATCTTCATTGTCGCTTGCGGCAACGACGAGACCCTTCTACTGGCCCCTTGCGGTCCTCGGAGTAGCGCTACTCGCAATCGCCGGAGCGAAAGAGACCGATCGCACAGCTGGTCTCGGCCGTATCGTCGCGCCGATCGTCGTTCTCCCGATCATCCTCGGCGTGGGCTGGATCGGGCGTCAGGCCGTGCTGTCCGGGTATCCGTTCTTCCCGTTGACCACGGGCGGGCTGCCCGTCGACTGGCGGATGTCCGCCGCCGTCGTCGACGACTTGAACCGCTTCGTCACCTCGTGGGCTCGCTCGCCCGGCGACGACCCGTCCGTGGTTCTCGCGACGTCGAACTGGCTCCACCCGTGGCTGCGGAGCCATGTGGGCGACCTCGATCTCGTCGCGCCCATCCTGCTCCTCGTATGCGTCATCCCAGCGCTGGCAAGCCGTACGCCAAACGACATTCGGAGACGGCGCACATGGCGGAAACCGATGCTTGCCCTCGCCCTCCCGGCCCTGCCGATGCTGGTGATCTGGTTCGTCAACGCGCCTGACCCGCGGTTTGCGCTCGCGCCACTCTGGCTCCTCCCGATCGGACTCGTCGCCTGGGCGCTTCCCGAGAGGGGAGAACGTCGATGGCCATCGACGACGAAGGCGGGGGCGCTCGCCTACTTCAGCCTGGCGTGCGCGCTGCTCGTGTCAGTCGCCTTGGTGGGACACAAGGGCGTGTACCGACCGATCGTCTCCAACGGAACCGGAGCACTCGGCACAGAACCCGTGCCCGGAGCAGCCGTGGTGCCCTTCATCACCAGATCAGGGCTCGAGATCTCCCAGCCCGCTAGCGGCGAGCTGTGCTGGCGCGTCTTCCTCTGCACACCGCACCCGAACCCGGATCTGCGCCTGCGCGGCGCTGGCATTCGCGACGGCTTCAGCGTCGAGCCTTAGGGTCTCAGACCGGTGGCCCTACACCGGTGGCCCTACACCGGTGGCCCTACACCGGCGGCCCTACACCGGCGGCATAGGGTCGTACTGGATGTATCGGCGGACCTCACGTGCGCGCTCCACCGAGTGCAGCCGGGCGACGCGATGGAGAGCCATGTCGATCCCCGCAGAGACACCGGCCGCCGTCACGATCTCGCCGACGTCGACGAAGCGGTCATCGGGACGCGGCTCCACGGTGGGCTCGAGGGCAAGAAGCTCGTCGAACGCGCTCCAGTAGGTCGTCGCCGGACGGTCGCGCAGGAGCCCCGCAGCGGCGAGCACCAGCGCACCGGTGCAGACACTGGTCACGAGCGCACCACGATCCGCATGACTCCGCACCCAGGCCAGCGTCGCCTCGTCGCGGATCAGCGGCCGCGTACCGCTCCCACCCGGGACGATGAGCACGTCGGCGACGGGCGCACTCGCCCAGGCGTGATCGGGGAGCACGCGTAGCCCTTTCGCGCACGTGACGGGGCCGTTGGTGGCGGCGACGGTGAACACCTCCACGAGGTCGCCCGGCCATAGGTGGCCCCACGCAGCTAACACCTCCCACGGGCCCGCCCAGTCGAGCTCCTCGGCGCCGTCGAAGAGGAAGATGCCGATGCGAGTCATCCGACCGCTGCTACGACGCGCGCGCTTCGGCGATCGCGTGCAGACGCTCGCGGATCGCCTCGGTATCGTCGCCGAGATCGTCCAGGCGGGGTAGCGCGCCGAGACTCTCCAGGCCGAAGACGCGCTCGAACAGCGCGGTCACGCGATAGCGAACCGCGCCGCCCGGACCGCTCTCACGGCCGGCTTCGGCGATCAGGCCGCGTTCCACGAGCGACGCGACGGCCGAGTCGGCGGCGACGCCGCGGATGCGGGCGATCTCCGGCCGGGAGACAGGGCCGAGATAGGCGACGATCGCCACCGTCTCGAGCGCCGCCTGCGAAAGGCCGCGTTCCACCGGACGCTCGAACAGCCGGGCGCAGGCTTCGGCCGCCTCGCGCGCCGCGCGGAACGCATAGCCACCGGCCACCTGCTCGAGAACGATGCCGCTGCGCCCCTCCCTGTACCGGTCGCCGACCAGACCGAGTGCAGTCTCGATCCGCTCGACATCGTCCGCTGCAGCCTCGGCCAGTTCGTCGACCGAGAGCGGAGCCGACGCCACCACGAGCAGCGCCTCAACCGTCCGCGCGAGCGCATCGACTGGGTTGGTTGCAATCAGGCGGAGCGCACGGTTCTCCACTGCTGGATCCCTTCTTCGTCGGTTGTCTCGGTCGTCATGCGATCGGTGCCGCGGCCGACCCGGATCGGAGCGAACGGCGCGGCCTGACTCAACGCGATCTCGCCGGCCTTACGCAGCTCGAGCAGTGCGAGAAACGCAACCGCCTGCTCGATCCGCGACAACCCTGCCACCTCGGTGTCGAAGTCAAACCGGCGCCGCGTCCGGAGCAGAGAGCGGAAACGATCGACGAACTGCGACACGGGCGGGAAGCGCAGCGCCATGTGCGCGACCGAAACACTCGGCGGTTCCACGGCCAGTGCGCGCAACGCCGTCGCGAGCGCAGCCGGATCCTGCGCCGCAAGCTGGCGCTCGACTCTCGGCGCGAGCGGAGCCGGGCCAAGACGGAAGAACCGGTCACGCCCCGACGCGAGCCGCTCGGCGAGCCACGTCGCGGCCTCCTTCATGCGCCGGTACTCGGCCAGCCGCCGCGCGAGCTCCTCGGCCGCCTCTTCGGGCTCGAGCTCGTCGAGCTCGAGCGCCTCGTCGGGGAACAGCCCTCGCGCCTTCAACTCGAGCAGGCCGGCGAACAGGACCAGAAACTCGCCACACGCGTCGAGGTCGAGCTCGTTCCGCTCGGCGAGTCGCTCGACGAAGGCCACCACGATCCCGGCCATGTCGATTTCGGCCGGGTCGAGCTCCTCCTTCAGCAGCAGCGTCAGGAGCAGATCGAACGGCCCCGCGAAGGCGTCGAGGTCCAGCTCGAGATCGTGTACCGGCGAGAGCACTAGATGGTTGATGCCACGGGATCGTCCGCTCCGGGGCGCGAGTTGGGTGTTCTGGGGTGGGGCGGGGTGGGCTCGTCGATGCTGGAGGCATCGGTGAGACCGCACCGACGCGAAGCGGACGCCCTGCTGATCGTCGCCGCGCGACGATCAGCAGGGCGTGAGCGGCCCAGGACGACCAGATCGCGCAGCCGGGCGCGCGAGACCGTGGCATCAATCATCTAGGCGACCCTAGCGCCCTGACCGGACGCGCCCTTTCGGCACGGCCATCGCCGGAGGTGGCGCGACCGGCTTCGGTTTGCGGCGTCGGAGAGTCGGCATGTTCCCGCCGCCACGCTGCGTCTGGCGGAACCAGATCAGCCCCGCGAAGAAGCCGATCGCGGCGATCCAGTCGTTCAGCCGCAAGCCTGCGATGTGGTGGGCCGGATCGACACGCAGCGCTTCGATCCAGAAGCGGCCGAAGCTGTAGAGCGTGACGTAGAGCGCGAACAGCCCGGGCGGGCGGATCCGATCGCGCCGCCCGAGCCAGATCAGGAAGCCCGCGGCCGCGAAGTTGAAGAGCATCTCGTACAGGAACGTCGGGTGAAACGTCGCGCGATCGAGGTACTGCACAGGACGATGAAGCGAGTCGATTCTCAGACCCCACGGCAGATCGGTCGGCTTGCCGTACAGCTCCTGGTTCCACCAGTTGCCGATCCGACCGATGCCCTGCGCCACGAGCAGAGCTGGGGCAACGCAATCCATCAACACGGCGACGTTCGCCCCCGACCGCCGGGCCACGATGCTGCCGACGATCACACCGGCGGCGATCCCGCCCCACACGCCGAGACCGCCGCGCCAGATCGCGAACGGCCCCCACCACTGCGACGGGACCTGATCCCAACTCGTCGCGAGGTGGTAGAGCCGCGCACCGACGATGCCCGAACCGACGCCCCACACCGCGCAGCGATAGATCAGATCCATCTCGCCTCCGCGGGCCATCCAGCGACGGCCGGTAATCGCAACGGCCGCGACGATCGCCGCGAGCAGCGACAGGCCATACATGTGGATCGTCACCGGCCCAAGCGCGATGGTGCCGCGATGCGGCGAAGGAATCGATCCGATGAGCAGCGAGATCATGCGTCGACATTCTCGCCGACGCCGCCGACGCCTTCCTAGAAACGGATGCCGGCCGCCTGGTGGGGCGGCCGGCGCAGGCAGGAGGGCGCCTGAGTTCGGGGAGAGTCCTAGAGGAGAATCTGGAGCGCGAGCTCCTGTGTACAGCCGCGCTCGAGAAGGTCGACAGCAAGGTGGAGGTCGACATCGTGTGACGCGGCCAGCACGGTGGCGGCCTCTGCGTCGTATCCCGCACGCCAGAGCGCCTCGTGGCGCCATTGCTCGACGAGATCGATCTCGGTGTCGACTCTTGTTGTGACGTCCGCCGCAGACATTGCCTTCTTTTCTCCGTTCGATCCGATATTCGGTTTGACCCGAGTGCTCGCATATTCGGTCGCGAGATCGGTTTGGTTCTCCCCTTTTAGGGGATACGCGTGTGGCGGAGGTAAACCTTCCCTCAAGCGGTGACGAATTCTTCGTTGAGTTCGTGTGAACATCCGGCCGGGTCGTTACACGATTCCTGGAGCTCTACAATCGCCCGATGCGGTTGCGGAGCAACGCAAAGGTCGATCTCATCTCGAAGATGCCGCTCTTCGCGGGCTGTTTCGAAGCGCGAGTTGGGACTGGTCGCAAGCATCACCGACGAGATCGCACAGCCGGCCGGAACCGCGCTCACCGTCGAAGGGAAGACGGGCCGCGAGTTCTGCATCCTCATCGGCG
>JBBQPW010000066.1:0-10146 GCA_038216845.1 Gaiellales bacterium
AACACGCCGGGCCTCGTCGACTCGGGGTACCGCGGTGAGCTTCGCATCATCCTGCTCAACACCGACCCGACCGAGCCGTTCACGGTCGAGGCGGGGATGCGCATCGCGCAGCTCGTCATTCTCGAGACACCCCAGGTCGAGGTCGTCGAGGTCGACGCGTTGCCCGAGAGCGAGCGTGGCGTTCGCGGGTTCGGGTCGTCGTCTCGCTGACATGCGCCCGGAACCTCGCATCCGTGTCTCCGCGATCCTGCGCTGGCGCGGCAGCATCCTCCTCTGCCGTCACGAGAAGCGCGGTCAGGAGCACTGGCTGCTCCCGGGGGGCGGCGTCCGAGGTGGCGAGTCGCTGCTGCAGGCGCTCCAGCGCGAGCTTGCCGAGGAGACCGGGTTGATCGAGGGCGGGGCGGAGCTCCCGGTCGAAGGGCCGGTGGCGATCCTCGACTCGATTTCACCCGAGCGAAGCCTGTGGTCGAAGCACGTCGTCCAGGTCGTCTTCGCCGGTGATCTCGATGGCTCACTCACGGAGCTGTCATCGAAGGATGACGCGGTCCGCGGCTACCGCTTGTTTGCGCTCGACGAGCTGGACGGCGTTGCCCTCCATCCGCCGATCCAGCGCTTCCTGCGCCGGTGGCGCCCTGGTGACCCGTGCGTCTACCTCGGGTCGCTGTGGGCGGAATGAGACAGCTGCCGTGGGACGGCTGCCACAACGTCCGCGATCTCGGTGGACTGCCGATCGCGCGCGGAGGCGAGACGAAGTACGGCTCCGTCGTCCGCGCCGACGGCCTCAACCGCCTCAGCGAGGCGGGCTGGAGCGACGCTCTCAACTATGGCGTGACCCGGGTCGTCGATCTTCGGTTCACCGAAGAGCGAGCAGGCGATCCCGGGGTGCCCGCAGCAATCGAGCTCATTCACGTCTCGCTGTTCGGTGAGCGTGACCCAGTGAGGGACAGCGAGTGGGAGCAGAGCACCCGTTCGGCAAGCGACCTGACGGACACCTTTGCCGCTCTCTACATCGCGACCATCAACGACTACGCGGCCCAGGTTGTTCGCGCTGTAACCGCCGTTGCGGAAACCAATGGAGGCTGTGTTGCCGTCCACTGCTTCGCCGGGAAGGATCGCACGGGGGTTGTCACGGCGCTCCTACTGTCGGTGGCGGGTGTCGAGCGTGACGTCATCGTCGACGACTTCTCGGCCAGCGACACGGGTGTGCTGCGGTTGTGCGCGGACTGGATTGCAAGTGCTGAGAACGACTTCGAGCGCTCCTACCGGACGCGACTACTCACTGCGCCGGCGGCCGCGATGGCTACGTTGCTCGATCATGTCGAAACGGCCTGGGGTGGGGTGGACTCCTATCTGCTCACGCATGGGGTCGAGCGAGCCGCTGTCGAACAGCTCCGAGCCCGACTCGTCGGCTAGAACCGCCCGCCGCGCGCACGGGCGCGCCCGGCCGCGACGGCGTGCGCGATCGCCTCGAGCCGATCCGGCAAGGGCTCGAGTGGCTCGGGAGGCAACCCCTGACGGTGGGCGATCGCCCACGAGAGGAGAAGATCCGCGAGCCAAGGGTTCCGGGGAAGCAGCGGACCGTGGAGATACGTCCCGAGCGCCCGCCCGACGCGGCAGCCCTCGTACCCGGACTCGCCGTCGTTCCCGAAACCGGCCACGACGCGCCCGAGCGGCTCGGCGCCCGGGTCGAGCTTCGTCCGGCCGGCGTGATTCTCGAACCCCGCGATCGTCCGCCGCACACCGTGATCGAGCTCGCACTCGAGCAGCACGTCGCCGATCATCCGCCGCTCGCCGGCAACCGTTTCGTGCGGGAACAGGCCAGCACCCTGCATGTGGGCGCCGTCGCGCCCCAGATACCCGCGGCCGAGCAGCTGGTAGCCACCGCACACGGCAAGCAACGCTGCGCCATCATCGACGAGCTCTCGAATCGCCTGGCCCTTTTCTGCGAGGTCGGGCGCGATGAGCACCTGCTCACGATCCTGGCCACCACCCACGTAGATCAGGTCGTAGTCGTCCGACCGAATCTCGTCGCCGACCGATACTGCGCGGATATCCAGCTCATGACCGCGGAGAGCCGCCCGCCGCGCGAGCACCGCGATGTTGCCTCGATCCGCGTAGATGTTCAGGTACTCGGGATAGAGATGGGCGACACGAATGCTCACGTGCGCTCCCAGTACGGCCGCACGAGCCCACGCTCTGCCGCGACGGCCCGCAGAGCGAGCATGGCTGTGTACGTCGGGAGAACCACGAGGCGACCTCCGACGGGAGTCCGCTCCAGCCCGCGTGCAAATGCACCTTCGAGTGAGTCGACGACATCGAGCGAGTCTTCCGGCAAGCCGCCGTAGACGAAGCGGAGGCCAAGCTCCGCAGCTCGTTCGCCCGTGACGACGACCCGCTCGACGCGTTCGAGAAGCGGTTCGAAGTCGACGTCCCAGATCCACGAAACGTCTCGGCCGTCCGCGATAGCGTCGTTGAGGGCGACCACGACAACGGGCGGAGCCCCACCGTCGACGAGCGTCCTCACGACCTCGTTCGCGCCGGCGGGGTTCTTGATCAACAGCATCACGACTTCGCGCCCCTCGGCTTCGATGCGCTCGAACCGTCCGAAGGCGGCCGTGAACCCCTCGAGCCCGGAGACGATCTCGTCCAGCGTTGCCCCGAGCGCCGTCCCGAGAGATGCAGCCGCAAGCGCGTTGTAGACGTTGTAGAGACCCGGCAGGGCGAGACGCACGCGAACGGTGCCCCCGGGCGTCACGAGGTCGAAGCGCGACCCATCGAGTCCGTCGAGATCGATGTTC
Organism: Gaiellales bacterium; assembly: GCA_038216845.1. Classification (GTDB taxonomy): domain Bacteria; phylum Actinomycetota; class Thermoleophilia; order Gaiellales; family Gaiellaceae; genus Gaiella. The sequence goes on from JBBQPW010000066.1 coordinate 2,799, forward strand.
CGGGCAGCCATGTCCAGCTGCGGACGAACATGACCGCAGGTCTCGCACCGATACGCACCCAGATGCCCGACGTACACGGCGTCGTAGACATACGGGCGGCCGCACCGCACGCAGTACGTCGAGTCCGCAGCATGCTGAAGCGAGCTTCGCGCATGAGCCGGGTCGTCGATTCCGAAGCGGACAGCGTGCTCTCGATCGGCTGCAAGCTCTGCGACGACTGGATCGTCGGCGTTCACGACAAGAACCGTCGTGGGGGAGAGAGCCGCCACCGCGGCCCGCCAGCGTTCTGCCACGATCTCGAGCTCGCCATAGCGATCCAACTGATCGCGAAACAGATTCCCCAGAGAGACGACACGCGGCGAGGTTCGTCGCAGGATCTCCGGTAGGGCCGCCTCGTCGACCTCGAGCAATGCAAGCTCCGCGTCGCGCGTCTCGAGGAGCGTGGAGGCGATGCCCGACGCGAGATTCGCGCCGGCGCTGTTCCAGGCAAGCCGCTGCCTGGGCTCGAGGATGCTAGCGGCCATCGCTGTTGTCGTCGTCTTGCCGTTCGTCGCCGATACGACCGCCACGCCGGCGGGAAGACGCGCCGCCAGCGCATCGATGGCTCCCGGATCGAGCTTCCATAGCAACTTTCCTGGCAACGTCGTTCCGCCACCCCGACCGGCCGCGCGCGAAACCCGCCCGACAACCCGGGCCGCCGCACACTCGAAAGCGAGACGCACGCTCACGCCACGAGCCTAGCCATGCCATCCGAAAGACCGCCGTTCTGGCGCTCTTGCATTCTTACCAGGCTGCTCTAAGGTGATTGCATGGCTCGGACACGACGTCCCCATCCGGCGCTGGCGGCGATCGATCAGGACGCGCTCGCCGCGTTTCGTGCCGGTCTCAGGCGCCGCTACACGGACGAGCAGATCCTCGTGGAGCTTCGCGCGAGCGCCGAGCGCCTCGGTCGCTCCCCGACCATGCGCGAGTTCGCCGCTGACACCGCGGCGGCGGTTCATCCGCAGACGGTGATAGAGCACTTCGGTACGTGGAATGCCGCAAAGCGCGCCGCGGGTCTCAGACTGCGGCGGTTCATCAGTCGCGACGAGCTTCTCGAGCAGCTCCGTGAGCTCGGCGACGAGCTCGGCCGCATACCGACCGCCCGCGACCTCGAGGAGCGGCGCGGGACGATGGCGTCCAAGTCGCTCATCTGGCACACGTTCGGCTCCCTCACCGCCGCGCTCAACGAGGCCGGTTTCGACGTCCCGGTGGGGGAGGAGCGGCTCGAACGGGCGGTCGAGCAGGGAGCCGACCTCGCCCGTGCTCTTGGCCGTTTGCCGAAGATGGCCGACTGGAAAGATGCCCGACGCACGAGCCCGGCCCTTCTATCCGAATGGCAGGTCTACCGGATGGTCGAGATCGACGCAGGCCCGTGGGCCGCGTTCCAGTTTCTCGTGCGCGAGCGGCTGCGGGACGAGGGTGCCACCGTGCTCCCGGACGGGACGCTCATGAGCTCTTAGGCGAGCGCAGAAATTACAGCGAGTCGCTCGAGGCACGACGCGCCCTCGTGCGGCGCTCTCACGGAAGGCAGGACGTTCTGCTCGCGGTACCCGAGATCGGGCGTAAACGACGCGCGGCGAACGATCTTGCCGCCGGCGACGCCGACGATCCGGCCCTCCCGGAGCTCCGTCAGCCGTAACGGGATGCGGAGCGTCCGCTCGACGAGCTCGAGCGCCGAGCGGGTGGAGGCGAAGAACAGCTCACGACGGCCGCAGCCGAGCCAGAGCGGCCGTCCGATGCCGCGTGCGAGGTGAAGTGTCGCCGGGTCGCGCTCGTCGAGCCAGGCGGTCGCCATCGCACCGCGTAGCTCCTCGAGCACCGAGAGGTCGCCTGGCCGACTGTCGACGAGAGCGAAGATCGCCTCCGAGTCGACCGTCATCTCGTCCCCTGCGCGCTCGAAGCCTGGCCGCGCGAAGATCTCCTCGTCGTTCTCGATGATGCCGTTGTGGATCCCGACGACCGCGCCATGCCGGATCGGATGGTTGTTCGCCTCGATGCGCGGATGGCCCTTCGTGTAGTCGCGCACATGGACCAGAACCTGGCTCGTCGAGGCTGGAACGACGACGTTGTCGAGAACAGCGCTCGCGCCGGAGCGCTGCTTGCTGATCGCAACGTGCCCCGAACCCTCGCGATAGGCATAGCCGACAGCGTCGGCCCCGCGCTCGGCGATTCCCGCAAGCAGCGCCTGCACACCGAGCCTTCGGTCGATCCCCGAACGATCGTCGACGCTGTATCCCGCGATGCCGCACATCGTGTTACCTCACAGATCGGCTCGAACGCCCATTTGGTCAAGGGTAGCCACCGTAATGGAGGTCACTGTTAGCGCCAGGTTCGCTATCGGTTTGCGTCTTCCCTCAAGCGGCGGGGTGCGCCCGCCGATACACCCGCCGTGGAAGGGAACCTCGCCGAGCCGTTGTTCGATCGCATTGTCGAGCCCGTCGACGAAGCGCCATCCGATCCGGTCACCTCCGATCCGCTCAAGCTGTACGTCCGCCAAATCGGCGACGGGCGGCTCTTGACCCCGGCGGAAGAGCGTGAGCTCGCGCGACGCAAGGACGAAGGCGACGAGGAGGCGAAGCGAAAGCTGATCGAATCGAACCTCCGCCTCGTCATGTCGATCACGCGCATGTACACGAAGGCCTCGGTCCCGCTCCTCGACCTGATCCAGGAGGGGAATCTCGGGCTCATCCGCGCGGTCGAGAAGTTCGACTACAAGCTCGGCTTCAAGCTCTCGACCTACGCGACATGGTGGATCCGTCAGGCGATCTCACGCGCGCTGGCCGAGCAGGGCCGCACGATTCGACTTCCCGTCCACGTCGCCGACCAGGTGCGCCGCGTAACACGTGCGCGCCGCACGCTCGGCCAGAAGTTCAACCGGGACCCGTCGATCGCCGAAATCGCCGTCGAGGCAGATCTGCCGGAACAGCGCGTCCAGGATCTCCTCGAGCTGATCCAGGATCATGTCAGCCTTGACACGCCGATCGGCGACGGCGAGAGCAATGTCGGCGACCTGCTCGAAGATTTCCACGCGCCGGCTCCCGAGCAGGCGACCTCCGATGTTCTCCGGACGGCCGAGCTACGAACGGCGCTCGAGAAGCTGAAGCCGCGTCAGCAGCAGGTGCTCGTCGAGCGCTTCGGGCTCGGCAACGACGCTCCGAAGACGCTCGAAGAGGTCGGCCGTATCCTCGGAATCACGCGCGAACGTGTCCGTCAGCTCGAGACACGCGCGCTGCGCGAGCTCCGCGCAGTCGCGCCGGGCCTCGAGCTGTACCTCCGCACCTAGATCGACGGCTGGCCGGGAACGGCTCGGCCCGAGTTGTGTTCACGGGGTGGATCTTCGATAATCGCTGCTCTGGCACTGCTCGTTCTGCTGCCAGTCGCGGGTCGGGGAGGTCGGGATGCTGATCAGCGGTGGAGGACTGTTCTCATGTCGGTGAGCGGCGCAGTTGTCGGACAGACCACGACCGCTGCCCTGGAGGAGAAGGCGAAGCTGCAGAAGCACTTTGGCCGCTTCGACATGTTCTTCTTCCTCGTCTGCACGCTCGTCGGCCTCGACACGATTGGCGCGGTCGCCAGCAACGGTGCCCAAGGATTCACTTGGCTGATCTTCCTCGTGCCAGTGTTCTTCATCCCATATGCGCTGCTGACCTCCTGAGCTCGGCTCGACGTTCACAGACGAGGGCGGTCCGTACGTCTGGACGAAGCTCGCGCTCGGGCGCTTCGTCGGCGGCGTAAATGCGCTGATCTATTGGATCTCGAACCCGATCTGGCTCGGCGGCTCGCTGTGCATCACTGCGGTTGCGACCTTCAACTCGTTCTTCACCAACCTCGGCGACTGGCAGTACATCTTTGGCCTGCTGTTCATCTGGATCTCCGTCTGGGCCGCGATCCTCTCGTTCGGCGTCGGCAAATGGCTCCCGACGGTCGGCGCGTGGGGTCGGATGGTCGTTCTCGGCTTCTTTACGATCACCGTCGTCATCTACGCGATCAAGCACGGTGTCCACGGCGTGCACGGCGGCGAGTTCAAGCCGAGCTATGCCGTGTTCATCGCCCTTGTCCCCGTCTTGTTCTTCAACTACGTCGGCTTCGAGTTGCCGAACGCCGCGGGCGACGAGATGAAGGATCCTCAGAAGGACGTTCCTTTCACCGTGATTCGCTCCGCGGGGATGGCCGTCCTGCTCTGCGGCGCGCCAATCCTTGCCATCCTGCTCATCCTGCCGCTCAATCAGGTGTCGAGCCTTGGCGGGTTCATCGATGCGATCAAGACCGTCTTCACCGTGTACGGGGGCCACGTTGGCGCCGACCCGTCCGCCACCGTCCTCACGGGAGCAGGCAAGGTGCTGGGCGACATCGCGGCCGTTGCCTTCATTTCGCCCTGATGTCGAGTGGAGCGACGTGGATCATGGGCGCCGATCGCGCCCAGGCCGTCGCGTGCTATGACGGGGCCGGGCCGCGGATCCTGGGGAGGTTCTCGAAGAAGTACGGCACGCCCGTTGCTGTGAACGCCCTTTCCGGGGTCATCTCGAGCGTGTTCATGATCCTGGCGTTCCAACTCACGAACGGCAGCACTGCAAAATACTTCAGCGCGGCGCTCGGCTTGGCGATCTCGACGACGACGATCTCCTACCTGGCGATCTTCCCAACGCTGTATCTCCTACGACGGAAGCTGCCGCACGTCCATCGTCCTTATCGAGTGCCGTTCGGCGACGCGGGTGCTCTGGTTATCAGCGCCCTGACCTTCGGCTGGGCCGCCCTCGCGACCGCAGCACTGCTCTGGCCCGGCCTCGGACAATCGAACCCGGACGACTCGCTACCCTCCGGCTTCGCCGCGGTCACCTCGGGAGCAGGTCAGCACGCGGCGCAGCGCTGGCAATACGAGGCGAGCCAACTGATCCCGCTTGCCCTGTTCCTCACACTCGGCGTCGTCTTCTACCTGGTCGGTGCGCCAACGCGCCGAAGGACGCCGCCGTTCCGCTGCAGGCCATCCCCGCAACGGACTGAGGCCGCCGCGACCTTCTCCCTTCAACCCACCACCTGCGCCGGAGGATTCGATGATCAAACGCATTGTTCTTGCGCTCGACGGCTCGCCGGAATCCGAGCAGGGTCTCTCGGTCGCCGAGGAGCTCGCGCGGGCGACAGGAGCGGCGATCACGGTCGTTCATGTACGAGAGATGATGCTCGCACCTGTCGTGGGTGGCGTCCCGCGACGCATCGACGAAGATCGTCTGGAGGGTCGGATCCGCGAGCAGGTTGCGACGCTTCTCGCTTCCGGAGTCGACACGAACCTCGAGATCGTGGCATTCACATACGCGGGGGCCCGCACACGAGATTGTCCAGATCGCGCAGCAGGCGAACGCCGGACTCATCGTCACAGGTTCGCGCGGTCTCGGCATGATCAAGGGACTCCTCGTCGGCAGCGTCGCCCATCGGCTTCCTCACATCGCGACGTGCCCGGTGCTGATCGTGCCTCCGGCCGAGTCGGGCAGTGGAACGGCTCCTTAAAGCCGACGCACGATAACCTACGTTATGTCGAGTTGAGGGATTCGCGAGCACGGTTGGCCAGCCTCCCCATCGGCCGCGTTTGTCAGACCCAGCGCAGGAAGGAGCGCAATGCGTCGAGGGTCGCTTCGGGCTGTTCGTACAGCATCAGGTGGGCAGCATCGCGAATCACCGTCTCCTTGCCATACGGCAGCAGATCGGCGAGCTCGTGCGCGGATGCCGGCGACGTCGTGCGATCGTGCTCGCCGCTGAGGACGAGCACCGGCTTCCGGAAACCGCGGAGGGCGTCTCGTAGGTCTTCCATGCCGTAGTCACCACCGGCTGCGAAATGACGCAGCACCTCGGGTCGGAAGACGGTCCTGTCGTTCTCCACGAGCCACGCAACGAGCGGTCCTCCGGGATCGGCGACATGGAACGGGATCTGGTCGTGCCAGAGCTGACGCGCTTCCTCTGCAGTCTGAACCGACGCTTCGCACATCCACGAGGCGGTGACCTGCGCGCGCAGGCTGACAGGCATGAATCGATCAAGCTCCGCGTCGATTCCGGCAAGCGCACCTGGGTGTGCGACGGTTCCCATGAGGACATAGGCGTTTGCGCTGCCGTGACGTGCCATGTGCGACTGCGCGACGAACGACCCGAACGACGTGCCGATGACAACCGGGCGCTCGAGTTCGAGCGCCGCCATGAGCGCCTCGATGTCATCCGCCATCTGCGGCACCGTCCACCTCTCGACGTAGCCGGCGTCCGACCGCCCGTTGCCTCGCAGATCGGGCGCGAGGACGCGCCAGCCTTCGTCCGCGAGCGGCGCGAGGCCGGGAAACCAGAAGGAGCCGTCGAGCCCCGGCCCGCCGTGCAGCACGACGAGCGGCCGCCCCTCCCCCGCTTCGTGGACGTAGAGCTGGACATCGCCGACGGGCACCTGCATCGCGAGAGCCTAACGATGGAAACAGCGTGAGACGGTGTGAGGGACAGGAAACTGCGTGGGGGACAGCCTGAAGTCTGTCCCCCACTCCTTCGCTCCTTGTGCCTCACACAACGTTCTTTGCGCAAATTGCGAGGAACCGGTGACAGGTCCCCTTGACCGGTTTAGGGCCGATCTCTAGATTCGCTTTTGCACCGAGCACGGAGCGCGAGTAGGTCGAAGCTCAGCTCGAGGGCCGTACGGGCAACCGGAAGGTCAGCGGGCAGAGTGGACGAAAGCGCAACCGGCTCGGTGAATTTTTTTGGTCCAAGACCTTCGCGCACACGCGATTTTCATCATCCAGTAGCATCTCGACGCTATGCACCTGCGCATGCCGAGCATCGACAAGGGCGTCCAGAGCTTTATTTGGGCGGTCGTGTTCTTCCTCTACCTGTTCTTCGGTATGAAGGCAATCGGCATCGATGGTGCGGTCGCCCTCGTGACCTCGTTGGTCGCGGGCTTCCTGATCTTCCTCTTCGTCCGCACCCGCGGCGACGAGCGAAAAAGCTAGATGTGAAATGGGGGGCCCTGCAAGGCGTTCCGGGCCAAGCATGGGCGTCTGGCGTCCGCGGCACAGGCCGGTGGCCGATGCGAGGGCGATAAGGACGGCCAGGCGCCGCGCCTGGGGCGGCATCCGCTGGCCCAGCCTATTTCACATCAAGCCTCTAGTTCCGGCCGGTCGCGGTCAGACTCGACACGAGACGGCGGGCAAGCTCCGGTCCGAGCGCTTCTTCGAGCCGCGCCTTCACCGGCGGACGGGTCGTCGGAATCCCACTGATAGCGAGGCAGTGGCGCAGCAACATGTCGTCGGCAAGCTCTGTCCGTGGCGGTCGTACGAGCGCTGCA
>JBBQPW010000067.1:0-9995 GCA_038216845.1 Gaiellales bacterium
CGAGATGCCGGCATCGAGCACGTCGAGCTCGATGTCCAGACGTCGAACGCGGCGGCGAGGTCGGTGTATGCGCGGTGGGGGTTCCGCGAACACCGCGTCGTGCTGGTTGCTCCGCTCGATGCGTTGGCGGCTCGACTCGAGCCTTCGACGCCGCGTGTCCAGCTGGGGGTCGTGTTCGTCCAGACCGACGATCACACGGCGGTCGAGCGGGCGGCAACGGCGTTCGCGCCGCGCATCGGCTCGCGCGGTGTCGAGGTCGATACGCCCGTCGGCGGTTGGATTGCTGTCCGTGATCAGGCGGCCGCGCAGGACCCGGCAGCGCTGCGGCGGGTGACGCGCGAACTCTCGGAGCGTCTCGGCTCGGTCGTCATCTCGCTCGGCATCGAGGCCGGGTCGGTCGTCCGTCTGACCGCCCTCGACCGAGGCAGCATCGTGGACGAGTACCTCTCGGTGCCCGAGTTCCACGGGCCACTGCCGCCCGGCGACGTGATCGCGCTTGCCGCGAACCCGACGGTACTCAGACGGCTGACGGGCGCTGATCCGGCGAAAGTCCGTGCCGTCGCGCGGACGGCAACATCCACAGCCGACCTGCCGCCGCCGCTCGAGCATGCAGCCGCGATCGCCGCGGCGCTCGGTCTACCCACGCTCGAAAGCTAGCCTGGGCAGATGCTCACGCTCTACGACGCGCCGCGCTGTCCGTACTGCGCTCGCGTGCGGATCGCTCTTGCCGAGAAGGACATCCCGCACGAGACGGTCGTGATCGACCTCGCGAATCGTCCGGCCTGGCTGTACGAGAAGAACCCAAGCGGCAAGGTTCCGGTCGTCGAGGAGGATGGCTGGGTGCTCCCCGAGTCGTCGGTGATCGCCGAGTACCTCGAGGAGCGCTATCCGGAGCCGGCATTGCTCCCAGCCGATCCCGGAGAGCGTGCGGTTTCGCGGCTGCTCGTGTTCCGGCACGATGACTTCTCCGATCCGTACTACGCGCTCCGGCGAGGGGAGGCCGGTGCGGTGGAGGAGTTCGACGCTGCGCTGGCGGAGCTGGACGCCATGCTCGCGCATTGCCCGTACCTCACCGGTCGCGCGTTCGGTCTCGCCGACATCGGCTACATCCCCTGGGTGATCAGAGCGCGCGACGTGATGGGGGTCTCGCTCGACCCGTTCCCGGCTCTTCGCGACTGGCTCGACCGGCTCGCCGAGCGGCCGTCGATCGCAGCTGAGCTCGAGGTCGTCGGCGCGTACGCGCGCTGACTGGAGGCCGGAACATGGAGGTGTCGCTCGGCGAGTTGTTGACGCGCATCGACGATCCGGCGTTGACGATTCTCGACGTGCGTGGCAGCGGGGAGTTCTCGGGCGAGTCGGGGTACGGCTGCTGCGCGCGCCAGGGGCACATTCCCGGCGCGCGGCATCTGGATGTGCAGGAGATCGCGTCGTGTGGGACGACTGCCGAAGTGTGTGCCCTCGTTGCGCTACCGCCGGGCGCGGAGATCGTCGCCTACTGCCACTCCGGAAGCCGGTCGGCCTGGGCAGCCGAGATCCTCCTCGACGCGGGTTACGCTGCGCGGAACTTCGTCGGCTCGTGGCACGAGTGGTCGCACGCGGTTCCGGCCGAGGGCGCCTAGCCGGCGGTCGCGAGGAACGCCGAGCACAGCCGACGGCCCGCGTCGTTCCACGTCCCGATGAGGTCGTCCGTCTGCGCGAGGAGCTCGGCGGGTGTCCCCGCTAGGTCGTCGGCGCCGGCGTAGGCCCAGCTCGCGATCATCTCGCGCGTCACCTCGGCGTGGAACTGGATTCCCCAGGCGTGGTCGTTGAGCGCGAACGCCTGCCGGGCGGCGGCACTAGTCGCGAGTTCGGTCGCGGTTTCGGGCAACCCGAACGTGTAGTGGTGCCATTGGAAGGCGTCGATCCGCGCCGGGAGCGTGGAGAGCACTGGGTCGGCGCGTCCGGCTTCCGTCAGCTCGACTTCGACCCAGCCGACCTCCGAGGCGTCCGCCGGCCCGACGGTCGCGCCCGCCGCGCGCGCGAGGAGCTGCGCGCCGAGGCACACGCCGAGCACCGGCACACGAGCGTCGAGCGTCTGCTGCAGGAACTCGACCTCCGGCGCCAGCCACGGGTACGCATCGTCTTGGTCCGGATGCATCGCGCCGCCGAAGACCATGATCGCGTCGTACTCGTCGGGAGTCGGAGGCGTCGCGCCGGCTGGTGGGAGCCATCGCTCGACCGCGTGACCGAGCTGCTCAGCGGTGTGGTCGAACACGCCGCCGTCGGTGAGTTCGTGGTGGACGATCGAGAGCACGCGCACCGGAGCGACTCTACCTCGGAGCCTCCGGCGATCGAAGGCTCACAGTGGCATCGTTCCTGCCGGGCGGACGGCAGCCAATTCCTGGGGACACATCGTTACGAACTTGGCACAAACCAGGGACTGTCCCTACGCGTGCCAAGTGCGTGCCGAGTTGTCCCCAGGTTTCTCCCGGCTAGAACAGCGTCGGCCGTTCGGGTGGTGGCTCGATGCCGCCTGCGGCCGAGATCCCGGCCTCGTCGAGCAGGCCTCGGAAGATCACGGCGCTCCGGGGCGCGAAATCGTCCTTGTTGTTGTTGAACAGCGCGTAGACCTCGTTTGCCTCAGTGGCGAGGCGCTCGACAGGCGCGACCCACTCTGCGAGCTCCTCCGGCGAGTACATCCAGTCGAAGCGGTCGGACGATTTTCCGCCGCGGATGTTCCACGTCTTCCAGTTGCGCCCGTGGAAGCGGACGTACGCGAGAGGGTGCGTGGCCGCCGCGACACGCGGGACGACGTTCGAGGCGCGTGTCGCGGGCGCGTCCACCGACACATACGCAAGCCCCTGCCGTTCGAGGAAGGACAGCGTGTCCGTCTGCTCCCACGGCTCGAGCCACGACCGGTGACGGAACTCGATCAGCGGCACGAGCGGGTCGAGTAGCGCCCTCACGTGGCTGAGCTCCTCCTTCGCCGCCGCGGACTTGACGAAGCGGGGGTGGTACTGGAGCAGTACGGCGCGGAGCTTGCCGGACATCTCGAGTGGCGCGACGGCCTCGCGGAATGCGCGGAACGCGGTTTCCTGGTCGGCCGGCTCGTGCCCGGTCATCGAGGCGTACGCCTTGACGTGAAAGACGAAGTCGTCGGGTGTTCGCTGCGCCCAGCGACCAGTCACGGCCGGATCGGGCAGGGCATAGAACGGCGAGTCGACCTCCACCGTGTCGAAGCGCTCCGCGTAGTAACCGAGCCGCGCGGCCGGAGTTGAGGTCCCGCGCGGGTACCACGTCTTCAGCAGGCCTTCGTCCGCCCAGCTGCACGTTCCGAGCCTGACCACGGTGGCCATGACGATGGACGATACGGGTCTCGAACGGGCGAGGGGGGCGTCCGTCTGCACCCCTCGCCCCAACTAACGGTGCGGTGCTTCTAGCGAACGGTCACGAGCCTCGACTTGGCGGCGAACGCCGCGATTCCGAAGCCCGAGCACGGGACGCCGAGCTCGTTGTTCGTGAACAGCACCTTGCACAGAGCGTCGGCGAGGGATCCGCTAACGGTCGTTTCCGGGGCAGCAACACGCGCCTGGAACGATTTCTGCTTTGCGCTCTTTCCCAGCGTCAACGTGTAGATGCCGTCGTCGTTTGCGACCACGGTCTTGAGGCGCTTGAGCGCTGCCTTGCCGGCTGCCCCCCAGATCTGGACAGGAGCTGCCAGTCCGGAGCCTTCGAGACTCACCTTCCCGGAGAGCGTGACGCGACCCTTGATCCGCTTACCCTTGAGCGAGACTGCCGCTGGCGCAATGACGTCGACCGACGCGACGGTTCCGGCGGCATTGATCTGGCCGTTGCCGGCCTGCCACGGTGTCCAGAAGGCGACCCAGAGACCGGCTGTGATCGGGCTGAAGACGCCCGTGAAGGTCATGTCGGCACTCAGGAACTTTGCGCCGAACGTGGCGCCTCCCTGCTCAACCGGGATGTCCGGGGGGGCGAGGCAGAAGACGAGTACGGCCGGGCCGAGCGCGGTCTGCGGCCCGGTGCTCGGGATGACGTACGCCGGCAGGTTGATCGTCTGTCCCGCTGCCTGGAGGACGAGTAGGAACGTCGCCTGTGGTGTTGCCGTGGCGATGCAGCCCGTCTGCGAGGCTGCCGGAACCGCTCCTGGCGGCGCGACGATGATGTCGCCCTCGAGTGGGAGCAGAGCGCCCCCGAGGGCAAGCGCGCTGACTTGTGCCTTCACCGTGCCGACCTTCGTTCCCGGCGCCGCGCTCGTGGTGACGGTGGTGCCGTTCGGGATGACGATCGCGGCGCGTGCGGTGGCATCGTCATTCTGACTCGCAGACGCAACGATCCGCGTGGCGCCGGCCGGATAGGACACCGAGAGCTTTGGTGATGTGTAGGCTGCGTAGGCGACCGCAACGACTGTTAGGGCGACGACCGCCGCGAGTGTCGTGGCGACCAAGATGCCTTTTTTCATGGACTCCTCCGGTGGTCGTGATGTGTCCTGCGGGACGTAGGGCCGATCATCGCATGTCAGCGGGCTGGTAGCAGCCCGCTGGACTTGACCCACTGCTTGTTGTCGTAGCGGTAGAGGTAGACGTTCGCGAGCGGGAAGTAGTTCGTGGGGCCGGTCCTGATCGAGAGGCCCGGGAGCAGGAACGGGTTCTTCGAGAGGTTCAGGTGCTGCGCCGCGCGCAGCAATCCCGCGCGGGTGAGAGTCTTGCCGGCCGCGTTGAGAGTCTCGACCATCGTCCAGGCGACGGTCATGCCGTACCAGTTGTAGACGTCACTCGGCTTCCCAGCCTTGTCGTACGTGCGCATGATCTTCAGATAGAGCGCGAGCGCAGGATTCTTGGCCCAGATCGGGTCGTTCGGGTTCTTGACGAACGCGATCGAGAGCGCGCCGTTCGTCAGCTCAGGTGCGTTCAGGCGGGCGATGGCCATGATCCCGGGCTCGATCGAGATCGATGAGATGTAGATCCGCGGCTTCCAGCCGAGCTTGTGCGCGGCGACGATGGCCTGGATCATGAACTTCGGCGTTGCGAACAGCATCAGCGTGTCCGCGCCGGACGCCTTCAGCTGCGCGATCTGGGATGAGACGTCCGTCGCCGAATACTCGTACGGCTGCGACGCGACGATCGTCGGCCCCTTCCTCGCGATCGCGCGCGACAGGCCGCGCGTCATGTCCTTGCCGAGATCCGTGTTCTCGAGCAGAACGGCGATCTTCGCCTTCGGCGCGCGCTTCACGATGTCGCGTCCGTAGACGGCGCCCTCGCCGCGGTAGCTCTGCAGGAAGCCCATCGTCCAGGGGTACTTCGCGTAGCCGCGACCGAGCGCGTCGGAGCCGTCCGCGACGAAGAGCTGGGGGACCTTGGCGGTGTTGAGGTAGTCCCGGATCGCGAGGTTGTTCGCCGTGCCGACGGAGCCGAAGATCGCGAAGACCCTGTCCTGTTCAACGAGTTTCCGTGTCAATTGCACGGTCTGCGCGGGGTTGTACGCGTCGTCGTAGTAGGTGTAGGTGATCTTCCGGCCGAAGACGCCGCCTTTCGCGTTCACGTAGTCGAAGTACGCCTTCGCGCCCGGGGCGACCGAGCCGAACGCGGCTGCTTCGCCGGAGAGTGGGACCGTGCCGCCGAGCACGATCGAGGTCGGCGTCACGCCCGGGTCGGACGTGCGACCGGCAACTGCAGCGCCGGCTGCCATCGCGAGCACGATCAGAGTGGCTGCTGCGAGGCGCTTCATCAGAGGCCCGGAGCTGTCCCGAGGTTGAGCCTGGCTGTGGGCAGGCTGACCGTGAGTCGTGCGCCGGGCGGCATCGGAAGCTGCAGGTACAGGAGGTTGCCGGGGTCCTGTGCGAGCGATGACGAGCCGAGCGTTACAGCGAGTTTCGCCCCAGCCGGAATGAACGTCATCTGACTGAGCATCCGGATGGTGTAGGTGTGTTTACCCGAGCGGGTCGGTACGCCGCCTCCGGAGACGACGATCGTCTTCCCGGCGCGGGTCCTTGCCGTGAGGACGGCGACGAGCCGACTCCATCCACCGGTCGCCGTCGCGGTGATTGTCAGCGCCGGTGCTCCGACGATTGCCTGGGAGCTAGGGTCTCCGCGCCCCCCGCCAAACACAACAACCTTTCCTGCCTGAGTGATCGTTGGATGAGCCGCTTTCGTGCGGTCTGCACCCGGTTTCCAGTAGTACTGGACCCCGGAGGAGCTGGTCGCGATGTCGTCAGGTGACGTGTAGCCCTTCGTCCTCCCCTTCCAGGCGACTGGTGCGACCTCGACCGGCGGTTTCTTGTCAAAGCCGTTCTGCTGGCCTCGGAGGTAGCGGTCGAACCACTGTCGCCCCTCGGTCATCATCGCCACGGTGTCGGGCGCGGGGAAAGACGACGGCGCGTGGCCGTGGAGCCCTATCCACAAATGCTTCGGCCCGGCAAGGACCTTGAACGCGCTGAACGCCTGATCGAGCCCGAAGGCGAAGTCGCGGCGTCCCTGCATCATGAAGACGGGCGTCTTCACGCCCTTCAGTTTCTGGATCGACGAGCGTGCAGCGGTGAAGGCGGCGACGCCCGTATTGCTGCCGGTGAACGCCGCATCGCGGATCGGCAGCACCGAGGGGTCGAACGACGAGATCGGCTTCTCGCTCAGGAACGCGCCGATCACACCCGACTTGGCGAGACCCTGCGGCACTAGCGCGGTGGCGAGGTTCGTCCAGGTCTCGCACGTCTCGATCGCCGCCCACGGCACTCCGGCGACGAGCGAGTTCCACACAGCCCCGCCGCCGTAGGAGATGCCCCAGGCGCCGATCTCCTTCTTGTTGACGTCCGGCCGGCCGGCGAGCCAGTCGAAGACCTCGCGCGCGTCGGCGATCTCGCGCGGGCCGTCGACGCCGATCAGGCCGCCGGTCTCGCCGTGGCCGCGTGCATCGTAGGTGAGCACCGCGTACTTCTCGCCGGGCAGGAAGGCAAGCTGCGCGAGCTTGTTCATGTCCTCGCGCGAGCCGCCGAGGCCGTGGAGCATGACAATCGCCGGCCAGCCGCCCGCCGGTGGCGTCCCGCTCGGCAGGTAGAGCGTCGCCGCGAGCGGCAGGCCGTCGTCGGCGGTGATCTTCAGATCCTGACGGCCGAAGGCAGCAGCCGTGGTGGCCGAGACCAGAGCGGCGAGGAGGACAGCGAGGAGCGCTGGGAGGAGCGCGGCAGGGCGGTGCACGAGCGGGAAGGGTAGACGGATCGGTGAGCCTCGGCCGCGATCCTTACAATCCCCCGCGTGGACCCGCGGCCGATCGGCGTGTTCGACTCCGGCGTGGGCGGGCTGACCGTGCTGCACGAGATCCTCGTCACGTCGCCGCACGAGGACGTGATCTATCTCGGCGACAACGTCCGCCTGCCGTACGGCCCTCGGCCGCTCGACGAGATCCGCCGCTTCGCACACGAGATCGGCCGCTACCTGGAGGGGCAGGACGTCAAGCTCATGGTCGTCGCATGTAACTCGGCCACGGCGGCAGCGCTGCCCGATCTCCAGCTTGCGCTGCACGTGCCGGTGATCGGCGTGCTTCGCCCGGAGGCGCACGCGGCGGTGCTCGCGACGCGGAACCGACGTATCGGGCTGCTCGCCACGCAGGCGACGGTCGCGAGCGGTCGGTACGAGGCGCTCGTCCACTCGCTCGACGCCGGTGTGGAGCTCGTTGCCGTCGCGTGCCCGCTCCTCGTGCCGCTGATCGAGAGCGACGACCCGTTCGGCGAGGAGACCGCCGCGGCTGTTCGCGAGTACGCGGCCCCGCTGAAGGACGCCGGTGTCGACACCGTGATCCTCGGCTGCACGCACTACCCGCTGATCCGGCCCGTGCTGCAGCGCGTGTTCGGCCGCGACGTCACGCTCGTCTTCTCAGCGGAGGAGACCGCGCGCGAGGTCGCCGAGACGCTCTCGCGGAAGCGGATCGAGAACCTGGCCGATCGCGAAGGCGCGTACCGCTTCCTCACCACGGGCGATCCCGACGCCTTCCGCGAGATGGGCCGCCGCTTCCTCCAGCTTCCGATCGGCGATGTCGAGCAGGTCGCCGTCGCCGCTCTCGAGCGGGCGGCTGCGTGATGAATCCCGTCACGATCGCGACACACTTCCGACCGTTCGCCTGTCACTCGACTGTCCCTCGACTGTCACGTGACAGTCGAGGGGTGTTGTGGGGCCCAAGGAGCTGGACATGACCCGTGCGGACGGGCGGACACGCGCTGACCAGCTTCGCGCGCTCGATCTCCAGCCGGATTTCCTCGAGCAGCCGCACGGCTCGATCCTCTTCGCGCAGGGTCGCACGGTCATCCTCTGCACCGCAACCGTCGAGGAGAGCGTCCCGCGCTGGCTTCGCGGCAAGGGCCAGGGCTGGATGACCGCCGAGTACGCGCTCCTGCCGGCGTCGACCGGCGAGCGGAAGTAACGCGCCTCCACACGCGGTCGGCCGGACGGGCGGACGATCGAGATCCAGCGCCTGATCGGACGTGCGCTGCGCTCGGTCTGCGACTTCAAGGCACTCGGCGAACGAACCCTCTGGCTCGACTGCGACGTCCTCCAGGCCGACGGTGGCACGCGGTGCGCCTCGATCACCGGTGCCTACATCGCCGCCCACCGCGCGCTTGACCGGTTTGGTCTTTCGAAAGCATTGAGCGGCGCCGTTGCTGCTGTCTCGGTAGGAGTCGTCGACGGGAAGGCACTGCTCGATCTCGACTACTCGGAGGACTCGCGCGCCGAGACGGACATGAATGTCGTGATGACCGGCGACGGCCGGCTGATCGAGGTGCAGGCGACCGCCGAGCGCGACCCGTTCTCGCGCGAGCTCCTCGACCAGCTGCTCGATCTCGCCGCGGTCGGCATCGCCGAGCTGCGCGTCGCACAGGACGAGGCGATCGCCTGGCAGCCGGAAGCTTGAAGCTCCTCCTAGCGACCGGCAACCCGCACAAGGTCGAGGAGTTGCGCCGCGCGATGCCCGGCTTCGAGATCGAGGCGTTCGCCGCGCCCGACCCGCCGCCCGAGAACGGCGCGACGTACGTCGACAACGCGCGCATCAAAGCGCGGCACGCCCGGCTGCACGCTCCGGCGGACGCCTGGGTCGTCGGTGAAGACTCGGGGATCGAGGCTGCGGCGCTCGGCGGTCGGCCGGGAATCGAGTCAGCCCGGTGGGCGGAAGATGGCGTCGCGGCGCTGCTTGCTGCGCTCGACGGCGTCGCGGACAGAAGCGTCCGTTACGTCTCTGAGCTGGTCGCCATCTCGCCCGACGGCCAGGAGCTCCGCGGCACGGGCACGCTCGACGGCGTCGCAGCCGAGTCCCCGAGCGGAGCCGAAGGCTTCGGCTACGACCCGATCGTGATCCCCGTTGGCGAGATGCGCACCGTCGCGCAGCTAGGCGACGCCTGGAAGAGCGAGCACTCGCATCGTGCTCTTGCGGCAAGCGCGCTGGCCGCCCAGCTCAGGCCAGACCGCTGACGGTATCTTCCCGCCGGCCGCGGCCAAGCCACCAGTTCACCTCGGCGCCGAAGACGATCACGTTCGCCATCACGTAGAGCCACAGCAGGAGCAGCACACCCGCCCCCAGGGCCTGCAGCGCGACGATGTGCTTCGAGACGCCCAGGAAGATCGGCAGCGCCTGGAACGTCACCTGCAGGAAGAACGCGCCGAGGATCGCGCCGGGCAGCACCTCGCGCCACGTGACGTCCGTGTTGGTCAGGCCGCGATAGGCGGAGACGAGGAAGAGAAACACGGCGAGCGTCGAGAACACGAGCGAGAACGGCACTGCCACCGCCGAGTTGCTCATCACTCCGCCCACATTCCGCTCGAGGAAGCGAAAGCCGAAGCTGCCGATGACGAGGCCGACAAAGAGGACGATGAGCGAGGTCGTCATGAACGCGACGGCGATCAGCTTGCCGCGGAGGAACGAGCGATTCGGCTGGCCGTACACGATGTTGAACGCCGACTCGAGCGCGCTGAACAGCGAAAGCGAGCTCCACAGCAGGAACACGCCGCCGATGATCC
>JBBQPW010000068.1:0-9841 GCA_038216845.1 Gaiellales bacterium
GGCGTCCTCGATGCGCAGGTGCAGCTCGAGCGGCGCGTCCCAATCCGTCGGGACGTACACGGCAGGGCCGAGCGCGCATGCGCCGGCGAACACCTTCGCCTGCGGGATGTACAGCGGATTCGCACCCTCGATGTCGCGCGACGAGACGTCGTTCCCGATCACATACCCCGCGATCTCCAGGTCGGCACCGAGCACGAGCCCGATCTCCGGCTCCGGCACGTTCCAGGTGGAGTCGGACCGAATCGCGATCGGCCGGCCGGGGCCGACCGTTCGCCTGCACTGCGCATCCTTGAGGAACAGCTCCGGGCGATCGGCGTCGTACACACGCGCGTAGACGTCGCTTCCGGACTCCTCGATGCGTGCGTCGCGACTGCGCTCGTACGTCACGCCCGCGCACCAGACCTCCGGCGGCTCGATGGGAATCAGCAACTCGTATGGCTCCGGCAGCGCAAGAGAATCCCAATCGAGAACGCCCACCCTCAGATCACCTTGTGTTTCAGAAACACAAGGTCCCGACGAGTCCTCGATGACAGAGCCCTCGTGGATTCCGGCCGGAGATCGGAACCGAACCCGCCGGGTGCCGGTCGCCGACTCCGCCCCAGGCACGCTCAGTAGACGGCCCTGCCGCCGGAGATGTCGTACGTCGCGCCCGTGGAGAAGGAGCATTCCTCGCTCGCCAGCCAGCAGATCAGCGCAGCGACCTCGGTGGGTGCTCCGATGCGGCCCATCGGAATGCGGTCGACCATGTAGCCGAGGTGCTCATCGGACAGTCCGCCGATCATCGGCGTCTCGATCACCGCCGGCGCGATGCAGTTCACCGCGACGCCGGTGCGGGCGAAGTCCTTGCCGATCGCCTTGGTCATCGCGATCACCGCGGCTTTCGACGCCGAGTAGGCGGTGGCCATCGGGTTCCCTTCCTTGCCCGCAATCGACGCGACGTTGACGATGCGACCGTAGCCATGGTCCGCCATCCGAGGCGCTACTGCGCGGTTGCACCAGAAGACGCCGTCGCAGTTGATCGCCAACACGCGACGCCACTCGTCGTCCGTCACGTCCTGCGTTCGCAGGGACAGACCGCCGACCCCTGCGGCACACACGAGGATGTCCAACGGGCCGAGCTCGGCTTCCGCGCGATCGACCGCCGCGATGACGTCGACCGAACGGGAGACGTCGCCCTCGATAGCCAGCGTCCCGGCCGGCTCACCGCCGGAGAGATCGAGAACCGCGACCTGTGCGCCCTCGGCAAGGAGTCGGCGCGCCGTTTCCGCGCCGATCCCGCTTGCCGCACCCGTTACCAGCGCTGTACGCCCAGAAAATCGATGATCGTTTGTCAAAGCGCTGAAGACTATAAATTGGAACGTCATGCGCAGTGGCGCCTTCGATCCTCAGAAGGATTACCCGCTCGGCTCCAGGCGACCCGATCTCGTGGCAACGCCGTCCGGTATGCCTCTAGACGACGTGACGCTCGCTGCCGCCCGCTCCGGGACGTTGGTCGCCGCCGATGTCCGCGCGACACCGGAGACGCTGCGTTACCAGGCCGCCGTCGCGCGCGCGGCGGGTCGGGACCCGCTGGCCGACAACCTGGAGCGCGCGGCCGAGCTCGCGAGCGTCCCGGACAGCGAACTCCTCGGGATCTACACAGCCCTTCGACCCGGACGGTCGAATGTCGCCGAGCTGGACGCTTGGGCGACGAGGCTCGAAGCGTACGGCGCGCAACTGACTGCAGCGTTCGTCCGCGACGCGACGGCGGCGTATGTCGAGCGAGGTCTGATCCGCTCGTGACGGGCGAGAGTCGCCGTTTCGCGTCGCGCGCAGCGAACGTGCTTCGCCGAGAGATGCTCGTCTCGCCGCTGCCCGAGCTCGGCCTCGTCGCCGCCAACGGGCCGAATGACCCGGCACCGCAGCTCGTGATCGACAACGGCGTCGTGACGCGAATGGACGGGAAGGACGCTGCCGAGTTCGACATCATCGACCGGTTCGTCGTCGCGCACGGGCTCGATCTCGAGGTCGCCGCCGAAGCGATGCCGCTGCCCGACGTGACGATCGCGCGGATGCTCGTCGACGTCGACGTGCCGCGAGCCGAGCTCGTCCGGCTGGCCCGAGGGCTGACTCCCGCCAAATTGGCACGGGTTGCGGGAATGCTCGATCCCGTCGAGCTGATGTTCGCCCTGAGGAAGCTTCGCGCCCGCCGCGCGCCCGGCAATCAGGCCCACGTCACCAACCTGAAGGAGAGCCCGGCGCTGTTGGCCGCCGATGCGGCCGAGGCGGCGGCGCGCGGCTTCGCCGAGCTCGAGACCACCGTCGGCGTCGCGCGCTACGCGCCGCTCAACGCGATCGCACTGCTCGTCGGCTCGCAGACCGGCCGACCCGGCGTGATGACGCAGTGCGCGGTGGAGGAACGCCGCAATCTCGAGCTGGCGATCAGCGGCCTCGTCACCTACGCGGAGACGCTCTCGGTCTACGGGACGGAGCCGGTGTTCGTCGACGGCGACGACACGCCGTGGTCGAAGTCGTTCCTCGGTGCGGCTTACGCGTCCCGCGGCGTCAAGGTGCGGTTCACCTCGGGGACGGGATCCGAGGCGTTGATGGGGTATGCGCAGGGCATGTCGATGCTCTACCTGGAAGCGCGTTGCATCGCGGTCGTGCGCGCCGCCGGCTCGCAAGGCATCCAGAACGGCTCGATCTCGTGCGTCGCTCTCGTCCTCTCTCTTCCCGGCGGCTCGAGGGCGATCCTCGCCGAGAACGTGATCGCGGCCTGGCTCGACCTCGAAGTCGCGTCCGGCAACGACGCGATCGCCTCGCATTCTTCCATCCGCAAGACCGCGAAATTGATGGGGCAGTTTCTGCCCGGGACGGACTTCGTCACCTCCGGCTACTCGGTCATGCCGCGACACGACAACACGTTCGGAGGCGGCAACTACGACGCCGACGACCTCGACGAGTGGCTCACGATCCAGCGCGACTGGCAGGTGGACGGCGGCATCGAACCCGTCGCCGAAGACGAGGTGACGCGTATCAGGGCCAAGGCAGCGCGCGCAATCCAGGCCGTCTTCGATGAGCTCCGCCTCCCGCCGGTCACAGCAGCAGAGGTCGAGGCAGCGACGCTCGGCTACGACTCGAACGACATGCCCGACCGCGATCGGGCCGCCGACGTCGAGGCTGCCGACGAGGCGCTCGCACGGAAGGTTTCCGGTCTCGATGTCGCGCTCGCCCTCGACCGTCGCGGCTTCGCCGATGTCGCAGAGGCGATCGTCGCGATGCAGCGCCAGCGGGTGTGCGCCGACTACCTGCAGACCGCGGCCGTGATCGACCGCGACGGCCTCGTCCACTCCGCGGTCAGCGATCCGAATACGTATTTCGGCCCCGGAACCGGCTACCGGTTGGAGGGGGAGCGGTGGGAGCTTCTGCAGGCGATACCGCATGTCGTCGACGCGTCCCGACTCGGTTCGGCGCCCGAGGAAGGGCTTCAGCCGGTCTGGAACGGTGCCGAGGCAACGCGAGGCGACGATCCCTCAGAGGTCGTGATCGCAGTCGGACCGGCGTTCGGCGCGGAGCTCCGCGAGACGATTGCCGGTCTCGACCACGGCGACGTGCTCGCGGCAATTGCAGGCGGTGTTCGCGAAGCGGGTGGCGTTCCACGAATCGTGCGGGTTCGCCGGGTCGCCGATGTCGCGTTCATCGCGCACGACGGGGCACAGCTTTCGGGCTCCCGCGTCGCGCTCGGCATCCAGTCGAAGGGGACAGCGGTGATCCATCGCGCCGATCTCCAGCCACTCGACAACCTCGAGCTGTTCGGGATGTCGCCGCTCTACTCGCTGGAGTCGTACCGCGCGATGGGCCGGAACGCGGCGGGCTACGCACTTGGGCAGCGTGTAGGGCCTGTTCCCACCGAGCTCGACAACTTCGCGCGCGCCAAGCTGATCGTCCGTACCACGCTCCTGCACGCGCGCGAGACGCAAGGCGTCGAGCTCGACGCGCCCGCGTTGGAGCTCGAGCTCCGCGCGACGCCAGTCGCCTGACGCCGTATGCTCGTACCGCCTTGCTGATCGGGATCCAACACGTCGCGCTGATCGTCGGCGACCTCGATGCGTCGCAGCGGTTCTACGGCGAACAGCTCGGGATGGAAGAGCTCGAGCGGCCGACGAACTTCACCTTCTCGGGCGCCTGGTACCGCGCGGGCGGCCAGGAGATCCATCTAATCGCCGCGCACGACACGACGTGCGAGCCGGGTTGGAAGGACCCGGGCCCCGGCGCACAGGCCGGGCTCGCCGTGCACCTGGCGTTCGAGGTGGACGACCTCGACGCCGAGCGCGAGCGGCTGCAGTCGCTGGGGATCGGCCTGTTCGCCGGGCCGCTCGAGCGGGGCGACGGCGTCGTGCAGTTCTACGTCCGCGACCCCGACCTGCACCTCGTCGAGCTGTTCCAGCGAACGGACGCCGATCAGAGCAAAGCGGCAGAGCGGGCGCCGATGCAAAGGACGCCATAACCGACGCGAGACGGTTCTCCCGCGCGGCGAGTCCGCGCAGGAGCGGAGCTCAACCCGGTGCGCCCGATTGTCGTCTATTGCCGCAGGTAGGCGAGCACGGCGAGCACGCGGCGGTTGTCCTCGGGCGCATCGATGATCCCGAGCTTCGCGAAGGCGCCCCGGATGTGCGTTTCGACGGTCTTCGGGCTGAGCCACAGCGTCCGGCAGATGCCCCGGTTCGAGCGGCCCTCGGCCATCAGCGCGAGGATCTCCCGCTCCCGCGGCGTGAGCTCCGCGATCGGATCGACACGGCGGCGGCGGGCGAGCAACTCGTCGACGACTACCCTGTCGATGACGCATTCACCGGCTGCGACCCGCTGCACGGCGTCGAGGAGCTGTTCGACACGCCCGACACGTTCCTTCATCAGATAGCCGACCGCTTCGGGTCTTTCCTCGACGAGCCGTAGTGCGTACGCTGCCTCGAGGTGCTGCGAAAGCACGAGGACAGCCGTTTCTGGGTAACGGGAACGAATCTCGCGTGCTGCACGGAGCCCTTCGTCGGTGTGCGTCGGAGGCATGCGGATATCGACGAGAGCCGCATCTGGACGCAGGTCGCGGACGCTCGTGAGGAGCGCATCGCCGTCGCCGACCTGGTCGACGACCTCCAGCCCGTTCTCCGTGAGCAGACTGGCGAGGCTCTCGCGGATAAGCGCCGCGTCGTCGGCAATCACGATCCGCATGGAATCTCGGCGCTGATGCTCGTGCCGGCGCCCGGGTCGCTCACGACTTCCAGCGTTGCGCCCAGTGCCTCCAAGCGGTCGCGCAGGCCGGCCAGGCCCGAATCGGCCGCGAGGCGAGCGCCGCCGCGCCCGTCGTCCGCCACGACAACCCGAAGCATGGCCGCTTCACGCTCCAGGCGCACAGTGGCCTCCGAGGCCGCTGCGTGCTTGACGACGTTGGTCAGGGCTTCCGAGACGAGAAAGTAGGCGGCGAGCTCGACGGCGTCAGGCAGCCGTTCCCCAACCGATCCGTCCACCGTTACCGGCAGCGGCGTCCTCCGCGCGAGCGCCTCGACTGCCGCCTCGAGCCCTTCGTCGCGGAGGAGCGTCGGATGGATCCCCCGGGCGAGCTCGCGCAGCTCGGCGATCGCCTCCTCGACCTCATCCTGTGCGCGCGAGAGCGTGCCTGACGTGGCCGCGCCACTACGTGAAGCCTCGAGACCGAGCGCGACAGAGAGCGTGACGAGCCGCTGTTGAGCCCCGTCGTGGAGGTTGCGCTCGATCCGCCGCCGCTCGGCATCGGTTGCCGCCACGATCCTGGCGCGCGATGCCCGCACCTCCGCGAGCTGAGAGCGCACCTCGGCCGCCAGACGCTCGTTCTCAAGCACGAGTCCGGCCGTCGCGCGAACGGACTCCACGAGCTCCGGCTCGTCGAGCAGGGCCGGATCGTGAACGAGTACGGCTACCTCTTCGCCTCGTGCTGTCAGCGGTGTGACCGCTCGATTCGTGCCCTGTGGGAGCTCGAGCGGTTGGCCGGCAGCGTCGATGTAGCGGCCGTCGTCGAGCGGGTACGCAACGTCGAGGGTTGGGTCGCCGAGTGCCCGGGCGAGCCGCTCGCGCAGGCTGCCGGCCCCCTCGGTCTGCAGCTCGACAACAAGCTGAGACGCCTCCGTTTGACGGAGCCGCGACCATGTGACTCCGGCTACGAGCCCGAGCGGAACGAGCAGTGCAGTGCCACGGGCGATCGTCTCGAACGTTGGATCGCTCTCGCCGGTCGCGATCACCCAGACCAGCCAAAGCACAGTCGCAGGGACGGTGAGCACGGCGGCAGCGAGGAGAGGCGCCTGTGCCCGTCGTGCTGCTCCTTGTAGGAGCAGCAGGCGTCGCACGACGAGCAACACCACTACCAAGGAGAGCGCAACGCCCAGACTTCCCTGCACGCGGTCGACGGCATCGGCCAGGCGCTGGTTAGCCGCGAAACTGAGCACGTCCCGGGGCCGGGGGTCGAGAAGCGCGCCGATCGCCTGACCGCCGAGCGTGGCGCCGTACGCACCCGCGATCGCGACCCGTGCCAAGCGCGACCACGGTCGTCCTTCGGGGAAGGTCAGCACGAAATGGACGAGGAGTGCCAACCAGAGAGCCTCGAGCAGGAAGCCGAGCGTCCACAGGCCGTCCGATCGCGCCCAGCGAAGGTCGGCGGCCAGGAGCGCGAACGCGGAGGCGCCGAGCAGGATCCTCGTTCGGCGCCAGCGCGCTCGCCCGAGCGCGAGGAGCGAAGTGCCGACGAAGCCCCACGCCAGCGCTACGTCGATGGCAAACCGTGGTCCGGAAGCCTCTGCGTCCGCACCGAGCCAGCCGACGCCGAGCCCCGCGGCAACGACCACCGGCAGCACGAGTACCGGGTCGCGGAGTGCGCTCCCCGTGTGCGGGAAGGCGACGAGGGTCGAGGCCGTCATTCGACGAGAGCGGCGAACGCCGCCGCTGACAGCTTCGACTTCGGGATGAAGCCGCGCGCACCGCAGGCCTCGATTCGCCGGCCGTAATCGTCCGCGTCGCGAGACGAGATGAGCACGACCGCAGGCCCGCCTGCAGCCTTGAGCGCGGTTGCGACCGAGAACCCGTCGTGATCCGGGAGCTGCACGTCGAGCAGCACGGCGTCTGGTGAGTCGGCGGCGACCGCGGCGAGGGCTTCCGCGACGTCCGCCGCTTCGCCGGCGACGACGTAGCCGGCGTCCTCGAGAAGCTGCCGCGCGACCGCTCGAAAGGGCTCGTGGTCGTCGACGATCAGCACCCGCTTCACCATCCTCGCAATCGTCGCACACAGTTGCAGCAGCGGCTCAGGGTTTTCCCTGGAATCACACGATCTCGGCGGAATCCCCGAGCTCGGGTGGGATGATGAGCCTCGTGGACACAGCCTCGCCGCCGGCGCACGTTTCGAGGCACAGTCGGTTCCGGATCGCGGTCGTCCTCTCATCCGTCGTCGCCGCGACCGTCGGCTCGGTTGTGCTGGTCACGCGCAACTCCGGCGAGAAGGTCACGACGAGCGGTGTGACGGCGACGCTACGCGTGCCGAGCCACCCCGGTTGGGTGGCCGCCGGCCGGGATGCGCTCTGGCTCGCGCTCGCCGACGCGCAGCCGCCTGTCCGCGACCGGCCGCTCCTCCGGCTCGACCTCGCTTCCGGCACCGTGCAGCGGAGCTTCTTCCCGGGGGGACAAGCGTCGTCCGTGGTGCACGTCGGGAACAGGCTGCTCGCCTCCGTCGCGCACATCGGGAGCGACGGGTTGGGCCCGAGTCGACTGGTCGCCCTCGACTGGCGCACCGGCCGCTTGCTGACGCGCCGCGGGTTCGGCGGGCCGGTCGGATCTCTCGCCATCGACGGCAAGGACTTGTGGGGGCTGCAGACCAAGCCCGGTGCGCTCCTTCGCCTCGACCCGCTGACTCTCTCGCCGACGGCCGCACCGCTTCCTCTCTCGGAGGGCCGGACGCTCGGATTGGCCGTAGGCGCCGGATACATCTGGGTGACGGCGGCCGATGCGGGAGACGTGCTGCGGATCGACCCTGCAAGACGCACCATCACCCGCGTCCACGTCGGGGGATTCCCGGTCGGAATCGTCGTCGCCGGAGGAAGCGTCTGGTTCGCCGATCGTGAGCGAGGCGAGATCTTCCGCCGTGACCCGCGGACGCTTCGGCCGCTCGGTGACCCGGTGGAGGCGGGCGAGCCGAGCTGGCTGGGGGCGGCAGGTGGCTATCTCTTCGTCGGCAGCTCGGACGCCGGGACGGTCACCCGGATCGACGTGCGCTCGGGGAAGAAGGCGGGTCCGCCGATTCGCGTCGCTCAACCGGCGAAAGGAGCGCGCGCCTTGACAGTGGTGCCCACGGGAACGTCCGTCTGGGTGAGCAGCTTTGCCTCGAACACGCTCACCCGCATTAGCACGACGGCGGTGGCTGCCCCGGCGCCGGCGGCCACTACGTCGGGCTCCCAGGGAACGTCGACAGTCGCCGGGGCGCTGCCACGCGGTGGCAGGGTCGTAGCCGCGATCACGATTCTGCCAGGAGGCAGCGCCCCGTCAGGAGGCGGCGCGTTCACGGTCGGCGAAGGCGCAGTCTGGGCGATGAGCGACGCTGTCTCGACACTGATGCGGATCGATCCGAAGCTGAACGCCATCGTCGCCCGAATCAAAGTCAGACCCACGGAGGCAGCCGCAGCCGGCAACGGCGCCGTCTGGCTCTCCCACCCCTCTGAAAACCTCGTCACGCGGATCGACCCGCGAACAAACAAGGTCACCATGACAATCCACGTTGGGCCGCAGCCGTCCGGCATCGCCGTCTCACCGGGCGCTGTCTGGGTCGCGAACGCCGGCGGCCCCAGTCTTTCCCGCATCGACCCCGCGACGAACCGCGTCGCGGCGACAATCCGGGTCGGCCCAGCTCGGGCCTGCTGCTCCGAGCACATGAGCGTGACCACGAGCGACGGCGCCGTTTGGGTCGGCGTCCCGAACGGAAACGCAATCGTCCGAGTCGATCCGGAGACCAACAGGGCCACCGCGACGGTGAAGCTTCACTTTACGCCGTGCGGATTCCTCGCCGCCGACGAGACCGCTGTCTGGTCGGCTGCCGCAACCTGCGGCGATGTGGTAGGTCGGATCGACGCCCGTACGAACGCTCCGAGCGGCAGCGTGAAGAACGAGCCGCACGCGGTCGGCGTTGCCCTCGGCTTCGGTTCGGTCTGGCTCGCCTCAATCGATCGGAAGTCGATCGACCGTGTCGACCCGCGCTCGAACAGGATCGTCGGCAGGCTGCCGGTCCGCGGGATCCCGGTCAGGATCGGAGTCGGCTTCGGATCGGTCTGGGTCAACGACGACACGGGCCGCGTGCTGCGGATCAAGCCGCAGGGCTGAGTCCGTCGAGGCGTGCGCGCCCGACCCAGCTCAGGGTTCTCCCTGGCATGCACGCGGTCTCAGGGAGATCCCCGAAGTACGGAAGCGCAGACGGTGCTTCGATCACGCAGTCCCTAGTCAGGGACCCACCCGATCGAGGAGGAACGATGAACAGGCTGAGTCGAGCCACCGTAGCGAGCGTCGCATCGCTCGCTTGCGCAACCGCGGTCGCCGTCGCGGCGTCGGCAAGCGCGTCGGCGCCGACCAAGGTGCTCCCGCGTGGCGGCAAGGTCGTCGCGACCATCGCGATCCCGGAGGGGTATGGCGGTTTCGTAGTAGGTGAAGGAGCGGTCTGGGCGATGAGCGACGCGGTCTCAACGCTGACCCGGATCGACCCGCAGGGGAACGTCGTGGCTGCCAGCATCAAGGTCGAGCCCGTCACGGAGTGCCCGCCGTATGTTTGCGGCGAGCCGGCAGCCAGCAACGGCGCCGTCTGGGT
>JBBQPW010000069.1:0-9676 GCA_038216845.1 Gaiellales bacterium
CTCGCGCACGCCTGGCCATCCGGAGTGGGGGCACACCGCGGGGGTCGAAACCACCACCGGCCCGCTCGGACAGGGCTTCGCGAACGGCGTCGGGATGGCCATTACGCAGCGATTCCTCGCCGAGCGCTACAACCGGCCGCAACACGACGTGCTCTCGCACCGGATCTATGCGATCTGCTCCGACGGCGACCTGATGGAGGGCGTTACGTCGGAGGCCGCCTCGATCGCGGGCCATCTCGGGCTGGGCTCGTTGGTCTACGTCTACGACGACAACCACATCACCATCGACGGCACGACATCGCTTTCGTTCACGACGGAGGACAGGGGGGCACGTTTCGAGGCGTACGGCTGGCACGTTCAGCATGTCGACGACCCGAACGACCTCCACGCTTTGAACGCTGCGTTCGCAGCGGCCGAGAGCGAGACGACGCGTCCGTCGCTGATTGTTTTGCGGTCGCACATCGCCTACCCGGCGCCGCACGCTGTCGATACGGCGAAGGCGCACGGGTCTCCGCTCGGCGAGCCCGAGGTGCGTGCCGCAAAAGAGGCGATGGGCTTCGATCCGGACGCGCACTTCGCAGTCTCGGACGAGGTGCGGAAGCACATGGGAGGCGTCGCAGTACGAGGTGCTGCGGCTGAGGCTGCGTGGAACGAGCGCTTCGCCGCTTGGACGGCGGCGCACCCCGATCTCGCGCGCGCCTGGGAGCTCGACCGCAGCGGCGAGCCGCGTGAGGGCTGGCGCGACGCGCTACCGGTGTTCCCCGCCGGCGAGGACGTGGCCACCCGCGACGCAGGCAAGGCCGTGATGCAGGCGATCAAACCGTTCACGCCGACGATGATCGGCGGCGCTGCGGATCTCGTCGAGTCGACGAAGACCGAGTTCGTGGGCACCGGGATCTTCTCCGCGACGCACGCCGGCCGGAACATTGCGTTCGGCATTCGCGAGCACGCGATGGGTTCGATCGTGAACGGGATCGCCATCGACCCGGCGATGCTGAAGCCGTACGGCTCGACGTTCCTGATCTTCTCGGACTACATGCGGCCGGCTGTGAGGCTCTCCGCGTTGATGGGTATCGGGACGCTCTGGGTGTGGACGCACGACTCGATCGGCGTCGGCGAGGACGGCCCGACCCA
Organism: Gaiellales bacterium; assembly: GCA_038216845.1. Taxonomy (GTDB): domain Bacteria; phylum Actinomycetota; class Thermoleophilia; order Gaiellales; family Gaiellaceae; genus Gaiella. The sequence goes on from JBBQPW010000069.1 coordinate 1,135, forward strand.
CCAGCCCGTCGAGCACCACATGGCGCTCCGCGCAATTCCGAATCTCTGGTACATCCGGCCCGGCGACGCGAACGAGACGTCGTTCGCCTGGCGCGTCGCGCTCGAGCGGAAAGGCGGCCCGGTCGCGCTCGCGCTCAGTCGCCAGAAGTTGCCGACCTTCGATCGCGACGAGGTCGCTTCGGCGGACGGCGTCCTGCGCGGCGGCTACACGCTGTGGCAGAGCGGCGAAGGTGTCCCCGATCTGCTGCTGCTTGCGTCGGGCTCCGAGGTGAGCACCTCGTTTGCGGCAGCCAAGACGATCGACGCGAATGTCCGCGTCGTCTCGCTGCCGTGCTGGGAGCTGTTCGCGGAGCAGCCGCAGGAGTACCGCGACGAGGTGCTGCCACCAGCGGTGCGGGCTCGCGTCTCCGTCGAGGCCGGGATCACCCATGGCTGGGAGCGCTGGATCGGCGACGGCGGCGCGTCGGTCGGAATCGACCGCTTCGGCGCGTCGGCCCCGGGCCCGACGGTCTTCACAGAGCTTGGCGTCACGCCCGAGCACGTCGCCTCGACCGCGACCGCCCTTCTCGGTAGCCCGCCTGATGCCAAGTAACGAATCGTCACAAGGTCGTTGCGCGGCGGACATTTCGGCTTGGATCCTCCGATCGAGCTGGCTATTCAATGCCAAGTGACGGATCGTCACAAGGTGTGGGAGCGAGCGCGTGAACGTTGCGGCCTCGTTTGACCACCGCGGGGTGAAGCTGCGCGACGCCGTGTTCGGTGCGGTCGCGTCGGCAGGACACCAGACGCTCGATCTCGGCGTGGACACCGACGCGGTGCGCGTCGACTACCCAGATCGGGCGCGTGACGTCGGCAAGGCGATCCGCGCCGGCGATGCTCAGCGCGGCGTTCTGGTCTGTGGCTCCGGGGTCGGCGCCTCGGTCGCCGCCTGCAAGATCGACGGCATCCGCGCTGCGATCTGCCACGACACCTACTCCGCGCACCAGGGTGTCGAGCACGACGACATGAACGTGCTCTGCCTCGGGTCGGAGATCGTCGGCGAAGCGCTGGCCGCCGAGCTCGTCGCCACGTTTCTGCGGGCAACATTTATCGGCGAGGGCCGCTACCTCGCCCGTCTAGACAAGGTCCACACTCTGGAAAGGGAGATCTGGAATGGCTGAATCACGACTGCACGAGCTTTCGGAGCACGGCGTCAGCGTCTGGTTCGACACGCTCTCACGCGAGTTGCTCGAGACCGGGAAGTTGGAGCGGATGTCCAAGGAGGATGCCGTCGTCGGCGTGACATCCAATCCGACGATCTTCCAGAAGGCGCTTTCGGAGGGCGACTGGTACGACGCGCAGCTGAATAAGTTCGCGGCGCACGAGGACGACCTCAAGGAGATCTTCGTCGCGCTCGAGGTCGAGGACATCAAGCGCGCCTGCGACGTTTTGCACCCCGCCTGGGAGCGGACGAGCGGGATCGACGGGTACGTGTCGATCGAGGTCGATCCGACCCTGGCCTACGACCGCGAGGCCACCTTCGCAGAGGCCAAGCGGCTGCACGATCTCGTCGACCGCGACAACGTCTACGTGACGAGCCCCGCGACAACGCCGGGGCTCGGCGCGATCGAGGACTCGATCGCGCAGGGCACGTCAATCAACATCACCCTGATCTTCTCGCTGGAGCGCTACGCCGAGGTTGCCGAGGCGTACCTGCGCGGCCTCGAGCGGCTGGTCGCGGGCGGGGGCGATCCGGCGAAGGTGATCTCGGTCGCGAGCTTCTTCGTCTCCCGGGTCGATTCCGAGGCCGACAAGCGTCTCGCCGCACTCGGGAACACCGAGCTCCAGGGCAAGCTCGCCGTGGCAAACGCGAAGCTCGCCTACCAGCACTATCTCGAAACGTTCGCAGGCCCGCGGTGGGAGTACCTCGCCGCCAAGGGCGCTCGCCCGCAGCGTTGTCTCTGGGCCTCGACGTCGACGAAGAACCCGGCTTACTCGGACACGCTCTACGTCGCCGACCTGATCGGCCGGAACACCGTGAACACGATGCCGCTCGACACGATCGAGGCGTTCCAGGACCACGGCGTTGTCGCAGACACGCTGACCGAGGGCGTCGCCGAAGCCCGGCAACTGCTCGTCGATCTCGCCGCAGCCGGAGTCGACTACGACGATGTCACCGCGGTTCTCGAGGCCGAGGGCGTGCAGAAGTTCGAGGACTCGTTCAGCGATTTGCTCGCCGGGATCGAGGCGAAGCGCGGGACACTCGCCCTCGCTCGCTAGCGCGACCGGAGGCTGACATGGCAATGAAGAAGAATCCACTGGAAGACGGTCTAAGGCTCCGGCGCAAGCCGGAACCTTGCACGCTTGCCATCTTCGGCGCGTCGGGCGACCTGACGAAGCGGAAGCTGTTCCCGGCGCTCTACTCTCTCGCCTACCGCCATCTCCTGCCCGAGAACTTCGCCGTCGTCGGCGTGGCCCGCTCACCGCAGACGAACACGCAGTTCGGCGCGGCCATGAAACAGGCGGTCAAGGACTTCGCGCGCGATCCCTTCCGCCAGGACGTCTGGGACTCGCTTTCGAAGCGGTTGCGCTACATCGCGACCGAGTTCGACAGCGATCCGGGAGAGGACAGCGTCGCGCAGTTGCTCGATGCCTGCGATGCGACGGACGGCACGCTCGGCAACCGCGTCTTCTACCTCGCGGTGCCACCCCAGGCGTTCGAGACCGTGGTCAACGAGATCGGCGAGCGGCGGGGGCGCAACGGCTGGACGCGCGTGATCGTCGAGAAGCCGTTCGGCCACGACGCGGCCTCGGCGCGTGAGCTGACGGGGATGCTGAAGCAGTGGTACTCCGAGGACGAGGTGTTCCGCATCGACCATTACCTCGGCAAGGAGACGGTCCAGAACATGCTCGCGCTGCGCTTTGCGAACGGCATCTTCGAGCCGATCTGGAATCGCCAGTTCGTCGACCATGTCCAGATCACCGTCGCCGAGACGCTCGGCATCGAAGGCCGGGCCGGCTTCTACGAGTCGGCCGGCGCGATCCGCGACATCTTCCAGAACCACCTGCTCCAGCTACTGGCGCTTACTGCCATGGAGCCGCCGATCGACTTCACCGCCGACTCGGTGCGGAACGAGAAGGTGAAGGTGCTGCGTGCCCTGCACACGCCCGGGCCGAAGTCCGTGATCCGTGGTCAATACGGCGCCGGGTATGTCGAGGGCGAGGACGTTGTCTCGTATCGAGAGGAGGACGGCGTCGCGCACGACTCGATGACCGAGACCTACGTCGCCGCCAAGCTCTTCGTCGACAACTGGCGCTGGGCCGACACCCCGTTCTACGTGCGCATGGGCAAGCGGCTGGCGCGACGCGAGACGACGGTCGCGATTCAGTTCAAGGGCGCCCCGCACCCGCCGTTTGCCGAGATCGCCGGCGACGGGCTGCGGCCGAACGTCCTCCTGATCCACGTGCAGCCGGACGAAGGAGTCTCCCTGGCAGTTGGCGCGAAGGTGCCAGGCCAGGGGATGACGATCCGCACCGTGCACATGGACTTCCTCTACGGCGGCGCGTTCCGCACAGGGCTGCCCGAGGCGTACGAGCGGCTCATCCTCGACGCGATGCTTGGCGACGCGACGCTCTTCACGCGCGAGGACGAGGTCGACGAGCAGTGGAAGCTCGTCGATGCGATGGTCGCAGGCTGGCAGCGCGACCGGCCGAGCTTCCCGAACTACGAGGCGGGCACCTGGGGGCCGAAGTCGGCGGACGACCTGCTGCACCGCGACGGCCGCTCCTGGCGCCGGCACTAGGAGGGCAAGGGGCGGTGGGCATCGTCGGGCAGATCGAGAGCGAGCTGGCTCGCCTGCGCGAGAAGGAATCGCGCGACGACGCGCCGGTCCTCCGCGCGAGCACGATGACGCATCTCGTCTGGGCGCCGCTGCGCTGGTTGCCCCGAGCGCAGGCGACACTCGCCGGACTCCAGGAAGCTCACCCGGCGCGCACCATCTTCCTCGTGCCGGAGCCAGGGCGGGCGAACGGAGTCACCTTCGATGTCTCGCTGCATGCCGTGCAGCTCGACGGTTCCCGCGAGGCGTACGCGGAGGTGATCGAGATCCGTCTCGGGGGCGCCTCGGTGGCGCATCCGGCATCGCTCGTTCTCCCGCTGCTGATCTCGGATCTACCGGTCTTCTGCCGCTGGCGCGGCGAGCCGGCTTGGGGCGCCACACAGCTCGATCAGCTTGTCGACATCACCGATCGGCTCGTCGTCAACTCGTCGGAGTGGGCCGGGGTCCCGAAGCAGTACCCGGTCCTCGCCGAGCTCTACCACCGAACCGCGGTGTCGGACATTGCCTTCTCGCGCACGCTGCAGTGGCGTGCCCGACTGGCCGCGCTGTGGCCCGGGATCAAGTCGATCGAGAAGCTGCGTGTCGAGGGCCCGCATGCCGATGCGCTGCTGATCGCCGGCTGGTTGCGCTCGCGGCTGAAGCGCGAGGTCGCGCTCGTTCGCCGTCCTGCGGACGAGATCACCTCGATCCGGGTCGACGGCGTCGAGGTCGAGAAGCCGTTGAGCCAGCCCGGCGGAGCAGCGGATCTGCTCTCGGCCGAGCTCGACGTCTACGGTCGCGACCCGATCTACGAGGCAGCCGTTCGCGCGACGCTCTAGCCGGCTGCTGCCGCCAGCAGCTCGTCGTGCAGCGCGCCGTTAGAGGAGATCGCGCTGCCGCCGTCGATCCGCGCAACGCCGGCTTGATCGGTGAACCGACCACCCGCCTCCTCGACGATGACGCTCACGGCGGCGAGATCCCATACCGAGACTCCGATCGCGTCCATTGCCCCGTCTGCAGCTCCCTCGGCGACCAGCATGTGCGCCCAGAAGTCGCCGAAGCCGCGCGCGTGCCAGCAGCGCGCCGCGATCTCGGGCAGCTGCTGCTCGACCGCGAAGCACAGGACAGCGTCCTCGATCCGTCCGACACCCGAGACGCGAATCGCCTCGCCGTCGGCGAAGGCGCCTGCGCCGCGCTCGGCCCACCAACGCCGCCGAAGCGCCGGCGCGGAGATGACGCCGACCTGCAGCTCGCCATCGTCCTCGAGCGCGATCAGGGTCGCCCACACGGGAATGCCGCGCGAGTAGTTGCGCGTGCCGTCGATCGGGTCGACGATCCAGCGGCGACCGCCTGCCGAGTCGTCGCCGTACTCCTCGCCGAGGATGCCGTCCCCGGGCCGGGTGGCTGCCAGGCGCGTTCGAATCGCCTGCTCGACGGCCTTGTCGGCCTCGGTGACCGGCGAGAGGTCGGGCTTCGTCTCGACGAGGAGGTCGTGGGCGCGAAACCGACCGAGGGAGATGTCGTCGGCGAGATCAGCGAGTGCGAGCGCAAGAACAAGGTCGGGGCTCACGCCCCGACCTTATCCGTTCGACGGCGCTTTCGACTTGCGCTGGATCAGCGTGAAACGAGGCTGAACTTCGGCCGGGCGACGATCACTCGGATCGGCGCAGACCAGGACATGTACGGGTTGCGCAGCTGGCCGAGGTTGAGCCCGCGGACTTCGTAGTACCAGACGCCGGGGGCCAGTGTCAGGAGGGTCGAGGTCGAGTACGTGAACTTGGAGCCCTTCGGCTTCCAGGGGTACGAGTGCTTCGCCCACTGCACTTCATACTCGCCGGCAGCGACGGTGGGCTGCCAAGCGACGAGCGGCGTGCCGTAGACGACCGGGTGCTTGCCGGCGACGCTAAGGAGCCGACCCTTCGGCGTGAGCCCGGCGATGTACGGCGTGCTGCCCATGGTGACGACCGGCTTGCTCTCCTTGCCGAAGGCCATCACGCGGCCTTGCTGGCAGGCATCCTGCGGCACCTGCGCGTCGACATACGACCAGGCGTTCGTGACCGGGTCGACGTTGATGACGACGGGGACGGTCGTCCAGTAGTAGCGCGTGGTCGGGTAGTTCAGGTCAGGCAGGTCGACCTTCGCGACGGCAGCCGTCTGCGTGGGGTCGGTCGATGCGGTCGTCGCCTCGTTCGTCACCAGGGCGGCGCCGTCAGCGCTGAACGTCGGCCCTTCCTTGGCGCCGTCCTTCAGGTACGAGGTCTGTCCGGCAGCGAAGGTCGTGTCGTCGGTCGGCAGCACCAGCGGCCCGGTCGTGCGCGGGGCGTAGGCGGGGCCACCGGTCACGGGGCTCGCGAAGACGATGTTCACGCAGTCGCGGTCGGTCGAGATGTAGGTGCGGAAGAGCCCGTAGGAGCGACCGCTAACCGTTGTTCCCGTGTACGAGAGGGCGGGCTGGAGCTCGTGGGGCGCGAGCTTTCCGGCCGTGCTGACATGACTCGTGTCCGAGACCGCCATCCGCAGCGTGAGCGGCCCGGTGTTGAACGCCGGGTTGGCGGTTGTATAGATCGGGCTCCACGGTCCGAATGAGACGGCGGGCAGCCCGTTCGGGATGTCGCCGAAAACCCGTCGCACAGCGCGCACACGCCAGTGCACGGTCGCGGTCCAGCTCGCGTCGGTGTGGAAGGTGTAGTACTCGCGCTCGTCGGCGACGTTCGTGTGCGTGCCGAACACCTTGTTGGCGTCCGTGAACCACACCTGGTACGAGGTGGCGCCGGAGACGGGCGACCAGCGGACCAGCCCGGCCTCGCTCTTCAGCGGCTGCGCAATCTCCGGCCAGCGCATGTTGAAGCCGAAGGCATTGCTCCACCTGGTTGCGCCGGACTGCGTGATGGCGCGGACGTGGGCGAAGAGGGCATACGGGACGCCGGTGAACCATGGCAATGCGATGTCGATCGACACGGCGGGCACGCGCAGCGCCGGAATCACGCTCTGCACGGCCGGGTCAACCGTGGTCGCGGCCGCGGGGGCCGTCGTGGTCGTCGTCGTCGTGGTGGTCGCCGGCGCAGCGGGCGAAGCGGCCGGAGCGGCCGGCGAGCTTGCGGGAACCGCTGCGCATACGGCGTTGCGGCCGACGGTGTACTGGACGTTCGACCAGATCAGCGAGCTCTGCGAGAACTGCTTGCTCGTCGCGAGCTCGAACTCGTAGCAGCGGGCGCCGCGCACAGGGGACCAGGCGAACGCAGGGGTGCGGGCGAAGACATGGGTGCCGGCTTCGTCGGGGCGGAGGAGGAAGGCCCGGAGGTTCTTCGGAGTTTGCGAACGTGGCGCGGCGGCCCCGGCGAATGTTGCACCGGCGGCGGCGAGGATTGCGAGCGCGAGGGTGACGAAGCGGAGGTGTCTCATGGCAAGTCTCTTTTCGGCACCGCGAGCGCCGCGGGCGTCCCTCGATCGGGGGATGCCTCCGAGGTCGCACCCATCGAGCGCTAGGCGACGGGTCGAATCTCGATCAGGGTAGGTTGGGCGCGCAGTCTTGACGGCCTGCGCGCCCACTCTCTTCCTGCGCGGTTATCGCGACAGCGCGATGTAGTTCAGCGCGACGACGAACGTGCCGGCGAACAGGAGCGCGAAGAGGCCGAACAGGGCCCAGCCGAGCTTCATGTTCTTGCGCGCGAGCTCTGGATCGAGCATCTCAGATCACCAGTGGATCGATTGCCGCGGCTACGAAGAGCAGCGCGAGATAGAGGAGCGAGTAGTGGAACAGCACGGCGGCTCTGTGGCGGTTCGTGTCGCGGCGGAGCTGCCAGGCGAGGACGAGGAAGACCAGGCCGAGGAGCGCGGCGGCAACCGTGTAGAGCGGGCCGAGCCAGATGCCGACGACGACCGTGAACGCGACGAGCGCGATCGAGTAGAGCAGGATCTGGCGCGTCGTCTCGCGGTCGCCGCGCACGACCGGCAGCATCGGGATGTTCGCCCGCTGGTAGTGCTCCTTGATCATCAGGGCGAGTGCCCAGAAGTGCGGCGGCGTCCAGAGGAACACGATCAGGAACAGCCACAGCGCCGGCAGTGTGAGGTTGCCGGTCGCGGCGGCGAAGCCGACGAGCGGCGGCACGGCGCCGGCTGCCCCGCCGATCACGATGTTCTGCACCGTCGAACGCTTGAGGTAGCGCGTGTAGACGACCACGTAGAACAGGTTGCCGACCAATGCGAGGACGGCGGTGAGGACGTTCACGGCCGAGGCGAGCAGCGCGAACGACAGCGCCGACAGCACCAGCCCGAACTCGAGCGCGGACGGGACGGGCACGCGACCCGACGCAACGGGCCGCTTCTCGGTGCGCAAGCCCATCAGCTTGTCGATGTCGGCGTCGAGGACGTGGTTCATCGCGCTTGCGCCACCGCAGGCGAGCGCGAGGCCGATCATCGCGACGGCGAACGTCGTCGGGTTCGGCCGTCCTTCGGCGCCGACGAACATCCCAGCCGCCCCGGTGATGAGCAGCAGGGACATGATCCGCGGCTTCGTCAACGTCACGTAATCGCGCCACGGACCGAGCGGGAGTGGCTCTCCGTGAAAGCAGACGGCGACCAGGACGAGCGCGGCACCGAGCGCGGCGCCTGCCGCCCCGATGTGAAGCCACTTCGCCCAGCCTGCGCCGTCCGTCAAAGCGACGAGCCCACCGGATCCGGCGCCGACCAGCATCAGTGCGACCGCCGCAGCGGCAGCCGGCAGCAGCTGCGGGTACGCGAGCCGC